>DUCW01000086.1:7582-26164 GCA_012959595.1 Gemmatimonadota bacterium | reverse complement strand
CGTGACCGTTCTCCAACTCCACCCGAAACCGTGCATTCGAAAGAACTACGCTAACCATCCCTTCGATCTCTATAGCTCCTTTTCCCACGGTCTCCTCTGGCAAAATATAAAGTGTGTTCGCTGGAGCATAGCACTCGGACCACTAACCAGCAACGGCTGATAATAAGACCAGGTGGAGCTTGGTGGAAGAGCCCCCATGTTAAATCCCATTCAAACGGTTACACTAGATTGCACTTTTGACCTAGTCTTTAATACAAATATCACCAGGAATAACAGTCCAAAGCTATGAACAATTTTAACTCTACAGAGATCAGTAAACTTAGATCTTGTCTTGTTACCACTTCCAAGCTTCACTGCCCTCGATGTCACCAGTTACTTCAAAATACTGAAATTCCAACCCGAAAGGACCTTCCATATGTCCGAAGTAGACTCTGGCTTCAGTGCACTACTTGTAGCTTAGACCTGGTCTTAGACTACCCAAAATCCGGGAAACCATCGTGCCGAGATTGACTACCCCACTAATCTTCATCCTCATCATTTTTGGATTCTGTCAAGCTGAAATCAATGGTCAAACCATTTCGACAATAGTCGAACCCAGGGGGCCTCTAGTGTTAAGTATTCCAGCCAGCACTCGCTCCATGGCCATGGGTAATGCTTTTCAATTAGCCAATCCTACAAGTGATGCCCTCTTCTATAATCCCTCTCTGCTAAGCGGACCTACTGCATTCGAGATAGCGAGGCAGACCTTTGGGACCCACTCCTCCCTGGTTCAGATGTCCGCCAAAACAGAATGGTGGAAAGGTGGCATCGGTATAGGAATTCAGTCGCTGACATATGCAGAGAATATCAACTACATCCAACCCTCTATAGTCACCCAAACCGAAAAGGAGCTCTTCAAGGATGGGTTTAATAGAATTTCTGAGTCAGTTGCTACTCTAGGATACAGTATGAATCTTGCAAGCATAGATTGGGGGATTAGCACCAAAGCTACAGAACAAGGAGTTGGAGGAACGAAAGGCCAATCCTTTGCATTCGATTTCGGTGGCTCACGACAGGTGGGTGCATTCACGTTCGGCGTTTCCCATCACAACCTAGGCCGCCAGTTAACAATCAGAAATTCTCAAATGACCCTCAAGGATCGAACGACTCTGGGAGCAGCGTTCCACGATTGGATTTTAGGTCCCTTCGATATCGGCGGCTCAGCCGCCCTATCGAGACACTCTGACGGATCGATCAGCCAGCACATTGGAGGAGAGGTCTCTTGGTGGCCAGTAGTAGGCCGAACTTTTACAGCCCGGTTTGGAATTCGAAACAACGAACAAGAATTTCAATCCGCAGTCTTGACGTTTGGAATGGCATTTAGAGGGGATGCATTCGGCCTTGATTATGCCTTCAATGATATTGATGGTGCAGGTGATTCGCATAGAATATCAATTAGCTGGCAATAGCCAAGTTCAAAGAACCAAGCCTCTGAATCTCTCAACCGTCCTTCATACTCTCAGCAGTGAACGCCTCATCAAGAAAAGAAATTCCGATGTCATCGACTATCACTGAACCTTTGATGGTTGCGTCAAATACCAGACGAATAGCGGACAGTCTCCGTATCTCTAGTTCTGAGTTCTGCTCAATAAAATCAGACAAAGGAATGGAAAAAGTCTGCAAGACAAATTCATAATTTTGCTCATAGTCTCGTTTTTCGATGTCCCTCCTCCTTAGAATATCCATCTGTAAGGGAGGTCTGATCACTCCATAGTCACTCAAGATCAGGGTGGCTGACCTTCCCAGAGCATCCCTAACTTCTACAGTCACATCAAGTGGATCTTCTTCTTTACCCATGGCCCTGCCGGTAGCTTGACTTCCACCTGAGTTATCTGAGTCTCCTGCTTTGGATTTAGCCTCATCAAGAGTCGGAGTAAGGGCCATCTGTAAGTGGGCATCACCTGTCAGATCCCAAGAATTCCCCAGTGTATCAGGCAGCGATATAGAGAAGCTCGCCGGATTTTCTGATGCATCCAGCTCACTGTCTTCGTTATCCCACCCGAGCCAAACACTCTGATTGACCTGAGAAGCTGAAGTGGTTGCCCTATTTCTTGAGCGAAGAGGCATAATCTGTTCTTTCCATACCGCCAAGCCATTTCCTTTCAGGTGAACCCCAACAGCAGTCCCAGTGGTGACATCTATATCTTCTTCAAAGGTTGCCAGGGGCTTGAAGCTCTGTTCCTGGAAGCGCGTGATGTACATAGTCTTAGGAAGCCACCCACCTGCCACCCTATGGTCCCGAAAAAGAGGCAAGAACTGTTCGTTTTGCTTCAGAGAATACTCCAGAAAAGAAGATATATATATCTTGGCAAATTCCTTCTGCTCTTCTGGGTCTAAAAGTCCTCTCAAGTCCAAAATTCTATCACTCCTCGGACCGCTGTCATGTGAGCCCCACGAAGAATTCCACTGACCGTGATTAGCTCGATATACGTATATAGCAGTTTTGAAGTAGTTATTTCCATCAGTAAACCTCAAGCGATGGTACAACCGAAGTCCCTGGAATGCTGTCACATCGCCATCATGCGAACCATGAAAGACCATATAATTCACATTTTCTACTGGAACAAATCTTCCAGTTGGGAGATATTGTCCTCCTACTGGAGCTATAGCTACGATAGCCCTGATATTAAAACCAAAATCGAAGGTCAGGTTTGCATCATCTGGATAGTGACTCAGCTTATTGAAAGCTGCTGCATGCCCTACTGCTTCACCTCCTCGAGAGTGACCTATTAGGGCAATATTATCCATATCAATTGAATGAAAAAAGATATTTTCAGGATCCTGGTTGATTTCATCCCAAACCTGCAGGTGCTTTAGCAACAACCAACCACGAGCGTCGTTTTCTTGCCGAATCCCTCCATTCACAAAATTCATATCGATCGACGCCATGATGTATCCCCGGCTCGCCAACAGTTCACCTAAATAGTCGTAACCCGGGTCTGAAAAATCCTTCGGATCATGATTGCCGTGCACTACCAATACTAACGGAAAAGGGCCAACCCCTTCTGGGTACCAAACTCTTCCATTGAGTGGAAATATTGTAGGATCAAAGCCCCAGTACTCATTTCTCGAATCAGCCTGATCACCAAGATCAACCAACTTGGAGGCATCCACAGTTTTCGTCCTGAAAGCTACCGTCTTCCCATACTCACTTCTATTCTTGTCATCTCCATGCCCATAAGTCAGAGTTTTAAAATTGTAAGGCCCTCTGGTAGAAGGACTCGGGCCGGCCAAGAGTTGTGAGCTTAGAACAATCTGGTGGTCACTTTCCTCCAGCCTTAAAGAACCTCTACATGCCGAAATCAACAGGAAAGAGCAAAATAAAAATCTCGAATAATAAGAATACATAGATGATCCTATCCCCTTTTAAAAGTCCGCACTTGGCCACGTAGAAAGCAGAAAAATGGATCAATCCTACTTTACTTAAGCCTTTTCCAGCAATCACACACTCCAAGTCCACGGAGCCGATCTTACCTGCCTACTCCACTGCTATGGGTTCCATTATCTTTAATATAACAATGAAACTATTTTGGAACTATCTAACAATCTCAGGCCATATCAGTGAATCCATCACCTAAGATCGGGGTCCTTTTTCTTAATTTTGGAGAGCCAGAAACTTACGATTACGACGAAGTCGTTGGTTTTCTAGAAAGAATTTTTGACAGAAATTCATCTCTTGAATCAGCTGATGGTAACTCCACCTCTCGAACCAAAGAGCTAGCAAAACAAAGAGCTCCCGCTCTCATAAAGGAATATGAAGCAATGGGAGGGTCACCACTCAATATACAAGCACGTCAACAAGCCAAGAAAGTTGAAAGAAAATTGCGAAAAAGAGAGATGAACGTCCACTGCTATTCTGGAACACAGTTCACCGAACCATTCATTCAAACTGCAGTGACACAGGCAAAGAACGATGCGGTCGAGCAACTTATTGCCCTCCCTATCTATCCTCTTTGTGGCAAATCCACAACACTATCTGCATTGGAAGACGTACGAAACGCAATGGACCTTTGTAGCCTGGATATTCCTTTACGGGAAGTTACTGGATGGCACAAACACCCAGACTACCTCCCAATGAGAGCAGACAACATCGTACAGTATGCCAAACGTCAAGATATCAAACTGCACGATGACACTACAGCTCTTGTTTTCTCTGCCCACGGAACACCGATAAAATACTTGAAAGACGGTCCTCGATATACTCATTACGTCGAAGAAACATGTCGTATTCTGGCGCGAGAATTAGGAATCACCAACTATGGTCTAGGTTACCAAAACCATACAAATAGGGACATCAAATGGACCTCTCCCAGCATCGAAGAAGTCGTCCGGAACACGAAAACAACAAGGATCCTACTTGAAGCAGTAAGTTTCATGCATGAACAGTCAGAGACTAAGGGCGACCTGGACATGGAGCTAAGGGAGATCGCGGAAGGCGAGGGCATCGATCTCTTTCGGGTACCTATTCCTCACGATGATCCTCGATTCATCGACCTTTTATGCGACTTGGTCGAAAACCTACTCAGAAACGAACCGATTATGGGTGAGTTGGGGCTACGTCGTTGCTTGTGTCGAAAAACTCCAGAGACTTTTTGTCTCAGTGCGACCTCAGGAGATAATCCCTAAGCTTTTTACTTAAGGCCTGAGCTTCTTGAATTCTGCCTTGAAGCCCTGGTCGACCAGAGAAGTTAGAGCACACGAAAAGACCCTCGGGAAGTTGGTCTTTCCTATACCCTTTCCAGCTAAGATCCCAAGCCGGAATCTTAGTTCTGGAAACTTCCAATGAAAAAGCTTTGAATCCAGTAACTTGTTGAAACTCGGACGTTGCAATAGATGCAATTGTTTCATCAGGCAACCCAACCAACGAAGGATTTTTCATCCCCCCTAGAAAAGCAGTGTAGAGCCCGTCCCTTCCAAACAAACTATGGTTAAAGGTCACTCCTCGAGTCTCTAAACCTTCGCCGAACCCAACCTGATAACCGAGCCCCTGTAGATTTGCTTCGGACTTCATGTGACAGACCGCAAGTTCGTTATAATTCAAATCCCTCATCAAAGTCTCGGTCCCGGCAACGCGAATGTTTCTCACACCCCTTATAATCTTTGCAGCCTGTTCAGCGGGACACGCTAGCACAACTGCTTCCACATTTGTCCGGGTCAGTGAGTCAGTTCCATCTTCAGCCACTACACACCAACCAGAGTCATAACCTCTTAAACCTTGCTGTGCAAATATGACTGGAGACTCGAGCCGAATACGATTTCCTAACTTTCTCCCCAAAGCATCAGGCAAAGCACCCAGGCCTTTCTTGAAAGAACAAGGAGGTACATCGCTTCCTCTCCCAATACGCCCCCATAAGTCCCAGACAATACTTCTCCCTATCCCCGCCTCCTTCAGTCTCTCTGCCAAGACTGATTTCACTAACATCCTATCTGGGTCAGATCCGTAAAGACCTCCATATAATGGCCCTAGAAAGCTTTCGTATGCGACTACGCCAAATTTTCTACGAAGAAAAGATCCAACTGTCTCATCCCTCTTTGTGCCGGCGGTTAAGATTTCTGCCAAGACTCTTAACTTGGAGGGTAAAGGCAGTAAATCGGTGGTGAAAAACTGATTTAGAGTTAAGGGCACTTTTCTCAATTTACCTCGGGAATAAACCAAAAGAGGCAAGTGGTTAGGACCTAGTATAACTTCCTCCTGGAGTCCAACTTCCTCAATCAATTTTTTGACCTGCGAAGTCAATCGCATCCGCTGGGGACCTCTTTCGAGCACCAGTCCCCCACAATCCTCAGAAGAGACCACACCACCTAACCTACCTGTAGCCTCCCAAATGGTCACATCCATACCGCTACGCACCAGTTCGTGTCCAAGGAATAGACCCGAAACGCCACCGCCAACTATTCCTATCAATTCAGTTTCCTTCCTGAAGTCGAAGATTTCAAATACAAGACATAGACATTAATTTTGGCTGATGCTCGAATTAATCGGAAGGGGGAAATTAAAATATCTTGACCGACGAGAATTATACCCTATTTTAGTCTACACTAATTTTTGTATTTGGACGACCATAAAATATGGATTCGGATGTTATGAACGATTCTAAGAAACCTCAAGATTACAGCAAGGATTCGGATATCCAGGATAAACCAAATGTATCCTCAGTATCCCGAAGAAACCTTCTTCGATCTGGTGTAGCGGGTGCAGTTGGCCTAGCCACTAGTGCGAATGTAATAAATCGGAGACAGAATGAGATAAAATCGTTTGTGGATACTGGTAAGGCGGACGTCGACACTTCCAAGTTTGATCCTACTTCATACCTGACATCATTTGATTATGGTGTTTCTTCTATTCTTCCAAATGGGCAAACACAAAGAGAGTACAATATCACAGCTACAGATCAGGAGATCGAAGTGGCACCCGGAATCTACTTCAATGCCTGGACCTACAACGGAACTGTACCTGGTCCAACTATTCGATGTACTGAAGGTGATCGGCTAAGAGTCAACTTCTACAATGCCGGTAGCCACCCACATACTATTCACTTCCATGGAATTCATGCCAGTGATATGGATGGAGTTTTTGAACCAGTTCAGCCTGGAGAAAGTTTCATTTATGAATTCGACGCCGCACCAATGGGGTTTCACCTATACCACTGTCATACCCGACCATTGAAACGACACCTGCACAAAGGTCTCTATGGGGCTTTCATCATAGATCCAGCGGAAGGTCGTCCAGAGGCTAATGAATTAGTGATGTTGATGAACGGTTTCGATACGAACTTCGATGGAGAAAATGAGGTTTACGCTGTAAACAGTGTCGCCTTCCACTACGAAAAACATCCCATCGATATCCAACAAGGAGAGCTCGTTCGTATCTACTGTGGGAATATGACTGAATTCGACCTAGTGAACTCGTTTCATTTACACGGAAATATGTTCAAACTTTATAGAACCGGAACTGACCTACACCGACACGAAGTCACAGATACCGTGATGCTCTGTCAGGGAGAAAGAGCAGTTATAGAGTTCACCTATGAACATCTGGGGAAATTCATGTTCCACGCTCACCAAAGTGAGTTTGCTGAATTAGGATGGATGGGTGTTTTCAATGTCAAAGAAACCACTCTGGCTTGACCAGAATGTCGGACGGTATTTCCAACGGCAGTAGCCACTCACATCAGACCAACGAATTGGGAACACTAACCGGCATGCTGGCCAAAGGTCTTTTGCCAGTGTTTCTGATCGCACTCACTCTGATTGCCTTTGTCCAAACAGGCACCATAGACTTTTTAAAATCTAGTTTTCCCCCCGTTGAAGACCTAACCTATCAGAGAGTTGTATTCCCTGGGGCGGGACAAATACAAGTACATTTAGTCAACGGAGGACCAGGACCCGTCACTATAGCTCAAGTGATAATAGACGATGCCTTTTGGGATTATAAAGCCAGCCCGTCAGTCAGCATAGAAAGACTTGGTAAGGCCATCTTAGATATACCTTACCCTTGGGCTGAAGGAGACCCTCTAAAAATTTCAGTAGTGAGCTCTACTGGATTGACCTTCGATCACCAGGTCGAAGTAGCGACTCGATCTCCCGAAATGAACTCTAAGTACCTGGGGATTTTCACGGTCCTGGGCATCTTCGTAGGTGTAATACCAATCTTCTTAGGATTCTTATGGCTGCCCTTTCTGGCCGGGATCACTCGAGACTGGCAGGATTGTTTCCTGAGCTTCACAATTGGATTACTTATTTTCTTGGGAATCGATGCAGCCCAAGAAACGATTCTGCTCACTGCACAAGTTGCTTCTGCTTTCCAAGGAATCGCGGTCATGACCCTCGGGATTACAGGAATGTATTTGCTATTGAACACTGTCGAGCACTTCGCTTCAAGTGAAAGTACAAGCACATCAGAACCCATGAAAATGTCCATACTCATAGCCCTGGCTATCGGTTTACACAACTTAGGGGAAGGGTTGATCATAGGTTCGGCTTATGCGGTGGGACAGGCCGCTTTCGGCACATCTTTAGTTTTTGGCTTTCTTCTGCACAACACAACAGAAGGGATTGGGATAGTGGTTCCCGTGGCAAACTCTCGGATCAAAGTGAGATCACTACTTTGCTTAGGTTGTCTAGCTGGAACACCCACAATAGCTGGAATGTGGATTGGAGGGTTCAACTCCTCCACTACTTCAACGGTTTTTTTTCTATCTGTAGGCATTGGTGCAGTCCTACAAGTTGTCTCACTGATTAGTAGGGATGTTACATCTCGCTCTGATTCCGGTCTATTAAAGCCCTTGAATTCACTTGGCCTACTAGGTGGATTAATATTCATGTATCTAACAGGACTTCTATTGCCAGCTTAGTTTTTTATCTAAGTAGAAACACTATTCTAAGAATCCTCTACCCACTGCGATCGTAGCTGGATCACTGACGATGATCATCTTGAACCCCTGCTCTAGTCTTTCTATCACATCTTCAACTCCCGCTGTGATTCCGCAAGGAACCCCCAACTCCTTACAAGCGGCCAAAACTCTTTGGATAGCGCCTTCGATAGCTTGATCATCACCATTGTAAGCTCGTCTCAGGTCGCCAGGCCCTGGGATTATCACACTGATTCCAGGTGTAGCTGCTATCTGTTCGGCAGATTCAACTCCTGCTCGATCTTCGATTAGTATGACACTCACAACGTCCCCATCTGAATTCATCGGCCAAGACCTATTGCCTAGCGACTGTACGGCTACTTGTGCTTCTTGGGCTGACTCTACATGTGGAAATACTACTCCTTCGACTCCCTCCACTAAGCCCTCAGATATATACCTCTCAAGTGCTCCAGGATCTTGCCTAATCGGAGGAATTCTTAGAGTTATCGGATGTCCAGCACCATTGCCAGAAGCACTGACCATTGCATTCCTGAAAGCCCTCAAGGTGGTTATGTCCCAAGGCCCCGATTCAAGCGAATAAAAAATAAAATCGGGATCTCTATTCTTGCCCGCTATAGAACCACCTTCTGCAGTTTGTGGACGAGCGAAGATGCCAAATACTGGTTTACCACTCTGTAGTTTACTAATCAAACCAGAATCAGATATCACGGTCTCATCACTCGTCTCTTCCATTGCATGAGTTTCTATCTCACCGTTTTGACAACCCGACAAAACGGTGGCGAACAAAAACAGTCCTACCCGCCTCATATTCATCGACTCTCTTCAGTCACTGACCGCATTAACCTCTCCAGTCTTTGCTTATGTTCTTCCAGTTCAGTCTTCAATACATCAAGACGGTCGTACATATCTACTGCTGGCTTCTGGTCGACACTGATCGAATTACTGTATAAATATTGAAATTGATCTCGCAACATAGGTTGAGGGTAACTGGTAATAGTCCTATCGGTAACAAGAGCATCTTGAATTTCTTTCAATTGCTTTTCAATGTCACCGCCCTCACTGACCCGTTCCATCGCTCTCGTTAAACGATCTATCGTAGCATCTGCATCTTCGATGGACGCTAGTACTTCCAGGCCTAGATCATACTGAGCTTGGATATCTTCTATTGTTATCCCATCCATTTCTGATCTCGGGTCCATGACTACATTAAACGGTTCTACATGTGTGGCTCCATCGATCGTTAAGTGAGCCTCATAAGTACCGGGGACTACCATGGGGCCTCCTCTTGTAGACCCGTTAGGGCCTAACACTTGCAAATCCCAGACGAATCTATTCACACCACTTCTTCGTCCCAATCCAACAGTACCAATCATCCTCTCAAATGGTGCACGCATCCCTTGACCTGTTTGTACCCGTGTACCCGAGACCTCGCTGACAAAGGTGCGCAGAACCGTGCCCTCTGAGTCACGTATTTCCAACTCCACTTCCTGGGCTGTTGCATGTAGTAAATAGTCGAAAACCCCTCCTTGCTGTGACCACTGAGGCTCATTAGGTCCAGGGACTCCCCGACCACCCTGCCCCCTAGTGCGAATTGCGTCTGAAGGCTTGAAGAAGTGAGGTCCCGATGTTGCAAGTGCACTATCCATTTGTCGCACAGGAGAAATATCATCCAGTACCCAAAAACCTCGACCCATGGTTGAGAGAACCAAATCGTTGTTGTGGATCTTCATATCCGTTATTGGTGTAGCTGGCAAATTCAGCTGGAAGGGGATCCAGGAAACTCCATCGTTCATAGAGTAGAACATCCCAAACTCAGTCCCTGCAAACAATAAACCTTCTACAACAGGATCCTCCCTAATCGCCCTGGTCGGATGATCGTCTGGAATACCATTGTTCCCCGATGTTAACAAAGTCCAACTATCTCCATAATCATCGGTTTTATAGATGAAGGGGGTAAAATCGCCCAGAAGCGTTCTATACGCAGCAAAGTAAGCCTTCCCTCCTTTATGTGGTGATGGGTCGATAGTTTGAATCCTTCCTTCCAGAGCCATGCCTGGTGGGGTAACATCCTTCCATGTTTCCCCACCATTCCGAGTTACTTGAACCAACCCATCATTAGATCCCGCCCAAATAACTCCCGGCTCAACTGGTGATTCTTCAACGGCATACAAGACTGAATAGTGTTCTTCACCTGTGACGTCACGTGATATCGGTTCTCCAGAAACAACCTGCCTCTCTGGCCGAAAAGCTGTCAGATCGGGGCTTATCTGCTCCCACGTCACCCCTTCATCAGTGGTCTTATGGACAAACTGCGACCCATGATAAACGACATTCGCATCGTGTGGGGATATCTCGATTGGAGCCACTCGCTGAAAACGATAAGGCAAATCTCTCGGGTTAGCTCCATAGAGGTTTCCAAAACCGACATAATACTGTTTCTCTTGTCCAGTGACCTGACTAAATCGACCGAATCGACCTTTACAGTTAGAATACACTATATCTGGATTCCCTGGCTTCGGAACAGCTGGGCCCGTTTCACAACCTCCTACAGCTCTCCAAAAACCAGTATGACCTGAAGCCGAGTTTTCTTCGGGAGTATCGCTAGGAACCTTGATCGTGGAATTGTCTTGTTGGCCTGCATAAAGCCAATAAGGAAATCTGTCATCGATATCCACTTGATATAACTCAGAAGTTGTCTGGTTGTTCTGAGTTGACCATGTGACTCCTCCATCAAGACTCACATTGGCTCCACCGTCGTTGGATTGAATCCAAATGTTAGGATTCTCTGGATTGATCCAAAGGTCATGATTATCCCCATGTGGTGTGGGCATACGTTCAAAGGTTCTTCCTCCGTCAGATGACCCATAAAACCCCTCGTTGTTGACATAAACTTTGTCAGCATCAGTCGGATCGGCCGTGACCCCAGTGTAGTAAAATGGTCTATTCATTAAACCAGCCTGATTGGTCATCAGGTCCCAGGTTTCACCAAAGTCGTCAGAATGGTAAAGTCCTTCTAACGGATCGGTTGTTTCAACCAACGCGTACACTCTGTTGGGAGATGCAGCTGACACAGAAAGATCAATCTTGCCAATCAATCCAGTAGGAAGACCTTCTGTCACCAACTTCCATGTGTCTCCTCCATCGCTTGATTTCCAGATACCATTTTCTTTCCCAGAAGCTTCCATTCCTGAAATGATTGTCCATGGCTGGCGCTGACCTCTCCACATTGCAGCGTAGATTTCGTCAGGATTTGCTGGATTGATTTCCAGATCTATAGCACCTACGGAATCAGAAGTGAACAATACCTGCTCCCAATCCTCACCTCCGTTTGCAGAACGATAGACGCCTCTTTCGGAGTTCTTAGCCCATGGATTGCCGAGAGCAGCTACATAAACCCTAGCTGGATTGTTGGGGTCAACTTCTACAGCTCCCAATTGACCCATATCTCTCAAGCCCATCATTTCCCAAGTCTCCCCTGCGTCCTGAGATCGATAAATGCCCCTGCCAACAATCACATTTGAACGGATTCCATCCGAACCCGTTCCTACATACACCAGATCTGGATCAGACGGAGCTACCCTGATAGATCCAATAGATCCCGTACTAAAATACGCATCGGAAATAGGTCTCCACGAATTTCCGTAGTCTTCTGTTTTCCAGACACCACCTCCCGTAGCACCCATATAGAAAGTGAAGGGATGTGCGGGATGGCCAGCCACTGCAGTAACTCTACCACCCCTGGAAGGACCGACACTCCGATAACTTAAGTCTCGAAATACCCTTTTCACCTGATCTGTTTGGCCAACCTGAGAAAAAGCCTTTTCGGGAAGTGCCACTGCCGATACCACTAATAAACTAAAAGTCAATAATGTGCATGACCGTCTAATTCGTATAAACGACTGAAAATACATAGCCACCACTCCGGGAAATAAAGTTCAACTAGAGAAATGACAATGCCCCTTATCCAGCAAATGGTCAACCGATAAGGGCTAATTAAGAAGTTGATATACAAAGGTCACTTCTTTTATGTTAGTCGTCTAGAACATAAAAGATTAGGTTACTTATATAAGAGACCCACCAGCTATTCGTGGAATTTTGTTCCCATGCCGTTCAGGATTCAGACCGATCTAACTAGAAATTGGTAAATAATAGATACACTGAAATAAGAATTCAGTTGCCACTTGCATCTAAGTGGCAACTGAGGCCCTCAAAAGGAGTACTTCTTGGAAAAGAAAAATGGTGCAACCGCAAACAGCGAGCAATCAACTACAACTTTTTTTGAGGGAGACTACGGAGAATCTTTCCCAAAATCAAAGAAAGTTTTCTTACAGAGTAGCCGCGGAGTCAGTGTTCCGATGAGAGAAATTACACTTTCAGGGGGAGAACCCCCTATTCAGGTACCCGATACTAGCGGCTCACTGGAAATAGACCCTCAACTTGGTCTGCCAAAAATCAGAGAAAATTGGATAATCAATAGGAATGGCGTTGAAGAGACTTCGATTACGTATCAAGATTCCGACCCCGCCAATGCCTTGGAAGTACCCGGCCCATTGCTGAATAAACCTCTTCGATCACTGAATGGACCCGTAACGCAACTTCACTATGCAAAGAAAGGTGAAATCACTCAGGAAATGGAATTTGTGGCCCTGAGAGAAGATATGAACCCTGAATTTGTTCGGAGTGAAATAGCCAAAGGTAGAGCCATAATTCCTGCAAACATAAATCACCCTGAACTCGAACCTACAATCATCGGTAGAGCCTTTAAGGTAAAAATCAATGCGAACATAGGGAATTCTGCAGTCAGATCCTCCATAGAAGAAGAGGTAGAGAAACTGAAGTGGGCTACTCTCTGGGGCTCTGATACAGTCATGGATTTATCGACTGGGAAAAATATCCACCAAACCCGTCAATGGATAATCCGAAATTCCGCAGTTCCTATTGGAACGGTACCAATTTATCAGGCTCTCGAAAAAGTGAACGGAGTGCCTGAAGAACTAACCTGGAAAATTTATCGTGACACATTGATTGAGCAGGCTGAACAGGGTGTCGATTATTTCACAGTCCATGCTGGAGTACTTCTCCGCTTCGTGCCAATGACCGCCAGTAGAGTCACTGGGATCGTCTCCAGGGGAGGTTCTATTATGGCCAAATGGTGCCTTGCACATCACAAGGAGAGCTTTCTCTACACAAACTTCCCAGAGATCTGTGAGATCATGGCATCTTATGACGTTTCTTTTTCACTGGGAGATGGCCTGAGACCTGGCTCGCTCGCGGACGCGAATGATGAGGCCCAATTTGCAGAACTGTATACCCAAGGAGAACTAACTAAAATTGCATGGGAGCACGATGTACAGGTCATGTGCGAAGGACCTGGTCATGTACCCATGCATATGATAAAAGAGAATATGGACAAGCAATTAGAATGGTGTCACGAAGCACCATTCTACACCCTTGGACCATTGACTACTGATATTGCTCCGGGTTACGACCACATCACGAGTGCCATTGGAGCAGCACAAATTGGGTGGTACGGTACCGCGATGTTGTGCTACGTAACCCCAAAAGAACACTTAGGTCTCCCCAACAGAGAAGACGTAAAGGCTGGTGTAATCGCCTACAAGATTGCAGCACATGCAGCCGATCTAGCCAAGAATCATCCTAGAGCTAGAGAATGGGACGACGCGATATCAAAAGCCCGGTTCGACTTTCGGTGGGAAGATCAATTCAACTTATCATTAGATCCAGTCACAGCCAGAGCCTTTCATGACGAAACCCTACCGGCTGAAGGAGCGAAAGTAGCACATTTCTGTTCGATGTGTGGCCCCAAATTCTGCTCAATGAAAATCACTCAAGATATCCGTGATTATGCGGAACAGACACAGAGGTCCGCTAAACCCGAAATTGAGAAAGGTTTGGAGGAAAAATCAATGGAATTTCGAGATAAAGGATCTAATCTATATGTAAGCGTAGCAGAAGATTGATGTCCTGCAGCAAGTCTTTCCTTCTTCATTCATCCCGGGAAATGACATCACCTACTTTGACCGCTGCATCGTTTAAAACGCAACCGTAAACACCCCCCTTCCATTCATCAACAAGGGCTTCCCTAAGCCCCTGACACCCATCGTCCATAATCTTGCAGGGTTTGGTCTCTCCGAAAATCTCAACCTTGAGATCTCCAATTGAGAGAATACGACCTACAGTCTCTTTCAATTCGATTCCAGTTACCATAAAATTTGCTCTTCGCATTTCTGGCTTCACCGATCCGCTGAAACGATCTCCAAGTACATCAAAGATTTCCTTTTCTATTAAGGTGACCTGCCTTTTACTCCGTCCAAAGCTAACATCCCCCACCAAACCTTTATTTTCCTGGGCATTAGCTTCAGACACTGGTTGCATAACTCCGCCGTGAGCTGTCTTGATCCAGATAGCTTCTAGTTGGCCCATCTTTTCACCTTTCTTCTATTTTCAAAAATACCTTCAACGCCACTGCTCCTGGAGTTCCTGTAAGACATGGTTCCCAGGGCATAGATCTTCAAATTTCAGTTTGGCTAGAGGCTCCGCCACGGTATTCTCGAAGGAGTGTATGTCGTGAGTGTCCTGATCTATATAAAGCAACCCAGTAGCCACCTCTCCATCCAGTCGTCGATTAGCGATATAAGAGTAAGTTTCTTCACGATCGGTAGGATCATATCCTTCAGTTACTGGTCTAAACTTGATTACGCTACCATCATGCATCGCCACGGATGTCACACTTCCAGAAGTTTGCTCCGCCTTTATTTCATGTAGCACAGGTACATAGTCGGCCTCAACAATTTCCTGAACATGATCACGAGTATGCTGATAACTCTTAGTCGAACCCTGGTGGTCATTAAATGTCACACAGGGAGAGATCACATCTAATAATGCAAAACCTGGATGGCTCAAGCCAGCCTTAACCAAGGGCATTAATTGCTGCTTATCCCCCGAAAAACTTCTTCCCACGAACGAAACACCCAAGCTCATGGCCAACGACACAGGATCGATTGGACCCATTCTATTTTCTTCACCTTTCTTGGCTGTGGTTCCTACATCAGCTGACGCAGAAAATTGGCCCTTTGTCAATCCATAAACTCCATTATTGGCTATAATGTAGAGCATATTGACGTTCCGGCGAATAGCGTGACAAAGTTGGCCAAGGCCAATGGACAGTGAATCGCCATCTCCCGAAATTCCGATGTAAGCTAAGTCTCTATTAGCCACATTTGCTCCTGTAGCAATTGATGGCATCCTTCCATGTACCGAGTTGAACCCATGAGCTTCGTCAAGAAAATAAGCTGGAGTCTTAGATGAGCATCCAATACCACTGATTTTTGCAACTTTGTGCGGTTCTATTTCTAATTCAAAAAAAGCTTGGACCAGAGCTGCCGTAATGGAATCGTGGCCACAGCCAGCACACAGAGTGGACATTGAGCCTTCATAGTCTCTCTGGGTTAGTCCTAGTTTATTAACCCGGAGGCTAGGATGACGAACCGATGGTTTTGCGGTTTGTGTCATAATCTAATTCCTATCAGGATTTTTTAAATTAGCACTCATCAACTGCTTGATTCCATTTACTACAATGCCAGCACTAAGAGGAGAACCCTTGTTATCCAGAATGGACTCAAGCGTCTTTTTTTCGACTTCTGTCTCTATTGTTATCAATTTCATGAGTTGAGCATCTCTATTTTGTTCAATGACAATATTCAGATCATGTGACGACAGAAACTGTTGTACCTCTGGTCCAAAGGGAAAACTCTTTACTCTTAGATAGTCGACCGGTATACCACTTACATTCAGTTCCTCAATAGCCTCCAACACTGACTTCCGACAGCCCCCAATCGTAACCACTCCCACTCGAGCACCTTCTTGGCAGTGAATTTCAGCTTCGGGAAGACAGGTTGCAGCACCATCAATCTTTTTTCTTATGCGGTCAACTACCTCTGCGTACAGGGCCCCATCTTCTGTATATCTGCCATATTTATCATGCCCGGAACCTCTTGTGAAATATGAGCCTTTCGGGTGTACACCTGGCAAAGAACGATATGGAATCCCATCTCCATCTACGTCCAGATATCTATAAAATTCGTCAAGATTTTCGAGTTCCTCCGCCGAAAGAACCTTGCCACGATCTGGGATGAAGTTATCGTCCCATTGCAAGTTATCACAAACCCAGTCGTTCATACCAATGTCTAGATCAGAAACGACAAAAACGGGGGTCTGATATTTGTCGGCCAAATCAAAAGCTTGGACTGCAAGTTGAAAACATTCATTGGGATCGCCAGGGAAAAGGACTATATGCTTAGTATCTCCATGAGATGCATACACTGTTGTCAAAATATCACCCTGCTGCGTACGCGTCGGCATACCGGTTGAAGGCCCAGTACGTTGTACGTTGAAGAGAACGGCCGGAATCTCCGCATAGTAAGCCAAACCAATGAATTCGCCCATCAGAGATATCCCAGGACCACTAGTAGGGGTAAAGGCTCTCGCACCCATCCAACTGGCACCAAGCACTATACCTATAGCTGCAAGCTCATCTTCTGCTTGAATGACGCAAAAACGATTCTTTTTGGTTTCGGGATCTTTCCTCAATTTCTCACAAAAACCTCTGAATGAATCCATGAGAGAAGTCGAGGGAGTAATGGGATACCAAGCCCCAACGGTCGCACCAGCATAAACACACCCCAACCCTGCAGCCATATTCCCAGTCATTAATACCGAATTCTTGTTTCCGTCCATAGGTTCAAGGTGAGATTCCAGCGGACACTTGAAATTCTCAAGTGCAAAGTCATAGCCTAACTTCACAGCTACATTATTCAATTCAACTAGTCTTGGTTTTGATCCGAACTTGTCCTCAAAAATACCCGACAATATACTTAAATCGATCTCTAACAATGCTGCCAAAGCACCGACATAACTAACATTTTTCATTAGAATTTGTTGACGGGATCCCTTAAAATTCTCAACACACATGTGAGACAATGGGACACCAAAAAAATCAACATCCTCTCTCAATAATTCTTGGGGTAAAGACCAACTGGAATCATAGAGAATACTTCCTCCTGGCGTAACTTCTTTTATGTCTTGAACATAAGTTTTAGGGTTCATTGCCACCATTAAATCCACTCTGGCACTTCGCCCAGTATGTCCATCTTTGTTGGCCCGGATCTCATACCACGTTGGTAGACCCTGAATATTAGAAGGAAAAACATTCTTTCCAGAAACAGGAATTCCCATACGGAAAATAGCCTGCATGAGGAAACCATTTGCACTAGCAGAGCCAGTGCCGTTGACTGTAGCAACCTTTATTACGAGGTCGTTGATACAGTTTCTACTGTTTTGGTCCAAGTCGGTTTTCCAGCGTAAGGAGTCAACAAATCAAATTTCACCATATCCCAAGCAGCGGTTGGACACCGTTCGGCGCACAAGCCGCAATGCACACAAAGGTCTTCATCTTTGACCATAATCCTGGCGGTCTGCGGTAGCTCTTCTGATATATAAAGATCTTGATCAGTATTTTCGGCAGGAGCTGTCAAACGATCACGCAGATCCTCTTCAGAGCCATTATCTGTAATGGTAAGGCAGTAAACGGGACAAACGTCTACACAGGCATCACACTCTATACATAGGGGTGCAGCAAAGTGGGTTTGAATGTCACAATTGAGACATCTCTCTACTTCGACAGCGGTTTGTTCCGCATTAAAGCCCAGTTCAACTTCCACTTCCAACGCTTTGAAGCGTTCTACCAAATCCACATGATTCATTTGAGAACGTTCAGATGGATCGTACTGACTACCGTAACTCCATGAGTGCAGACCCATTTTCTGTGAGACTAGATTCATACCGTAAGCAGGTCGATCCAAAAGTGACTGCCCTTGACAATAATTATCAATAGAAATTGCAGCTTGGTGGCCGTGCTCAACTGCCCAAATTATGTTCTCTGGACCCCACGCAGCGTCTCCACCTACGAATACACCCTCTCGGGTAGTCTGAAATGTCGTCTTATCTACTACTGGCATTTCCCAATCATTAAAATCAAGGCCAATATCGCGTTCGATCCAAGGAAAGGCGTTGTGACCGGGGCTGATTGTTGATGGGCGATGGCCGGGCGGTGATGATACGCTGCTGAGTTAGCTGAGTGAGCTGAGTGAGC
>DUCW01000086.1:3303-7572 GCA_012959595.1 Gemmatimonadota bacterium | reverse complement strand
AATGACATCGTCGCAAGGCACTACCGTAGAACTCAACGCCTTACTGACAAGACGGCCATTTCCATCGGCCTCCCATTCGACTAATTCAAATTCCATTCCTACAAGACGGCCATTTTCCAGCACAAACCTACTGGGAGAATGATTTTCTAGAATTTCTACTTGTTCCTCCTCAGCATCCTCCAGTTCCCAAGCTGATGCCTTGAAGTATGGCCGCCCCTTTCTAGCCACCACCTTCACGTCCACACCACCAATCCTTTTGGAGGTCCGACAACAATCCATTGCCGTATTACCGACTCCGATGATCAGTACTTTTTGTCCGATATCTTTGATATGCTCAAAATGGACCGACTCTAACCACTCAATACCAATGTGTATATTTAAGTCACCTTCTTCTCGCCCTGTGATGTTCAATTCCTTCCCTTTCGGAGCTCCGGTTCCCACAAAAACCGCATCAAACCTATCTTCGTCCAGCAGCGATTTCAGGCTATTTATGGGATGATTATAGTGCACTTGCACTCCCATATCTAAAATCATAGCGATTTCTTCATCCAAAACTTCAGCTGGTAAACGGAAAGAAGGGATATTAGTCCTCATCAAGCCACCAGGCCGACTTAGCTGCTCAAAAATTTCACATTCATAACCTAAGGGCATAAGATCGTTAGCTACCGTCAAAGAAGTAGGCCCAGCCCCTACCAATGCTATCCGTTTCCCATTCTTTTCAGTTGGAACGGAAGGCAGTAAATCATCTATATCGCCACGGAGATCGGCGGCCACTCGCTTTAACCTGCAGATTGCAACTGGCTCATCCTCGACCCTCACTCTTCTACAGGCTGGCTCACACGGTCGATCACATGTTCTTCCCAAGATCCCAGGAAAAACATTCGAATTCCGATTTAACATATACGACTCTGTAAACCGACCCTGCCCTATCAGTCGGATATATTCGGGCACAGGAGTGTGAGATGGACAGCCCCACTGACAGTCTACCACTTTATGATAGTACTCCGGACGACTTACGTCCGTAGGTTTCATCCTCACAACTTCTCCTGTGCTATCTAAATAGGACTAATTCGCGATCATGAATGCAACTATCATGCGGTTTGCGCAAGATGTTCATAATATAACCAGTTTTTGCTCCCAATTAAGAGGGGGGTGCACATATTACAACGTGGCACTCCATACTCTGTAAGAATCTTGATTCGAAAGAATTTTTATTTTCCTAAAATGAGAGGAAATTAACCGCTCTATTTGCAAGCGACGTTGTGCGACAAACACCAGTGTGCCATCCTGGTTGAGATGAGCCGCTGCACCAGCCACCATTGCCATGATAAAGTCTTCTGACCAAGTCTTACCTCGGTGATAAGGAGGGTTGCTGACAATCATATCGTAACGCTCCTCCTCTAGCCTACTGAATCCGTCTGAAGGAATGACCCTAGCCCCAGGAATATTTTGCTGTACCGCCACCAAGGCTATCAAATCGATGTCTAGAAAATCCACGGAGCCGGGTTTCAATTGTAAGTCCACAACGCCTCCAACCAATCCTGTGCCACAGGCAAAATCTAACACCCTATTATCCTCAGGAATTGATGGTAGAGCCTTTATCAAGACTTCGGTTCCTGAATCTAGCTTCCCGTCTGCAAAAACCCCGGGATATGAAACCCAATCTCTTTTGAATCCCGGTAAGTCGATCCTGGTCACGTTTTTCCAATCGCTCAATTCATCCTTATAACTAAACTCACTTGGGGCCATGGCCTGTAAAACCCTACACCTGCCACCATAGGCCACGGTGGTTACCGTTTTTGCCAATGGCCACAGAACTTTCTCTGAGGATTTTATCCCCTCATCGTTGGATCCATAGACCCACAAGGGGCACTCTGCACGCAGGGAAGAAAAGGCGATGTGGACGCACATCTCTAACTCCCTTTTAGATTTGGGAAGACGCAAGATTGCGGCATCGTAAGAATCTTTTTCTGGCCAGAACCATTGATGGTCCTTAGATCCGACCGTTCTGTTCCACACATCAGTTTGATTGCTAGCGGACCAGATTGAACCCTGGAACCCCTCTCCCGAGTCCAACATTCCCAAAATACGACCCTCAATTTTTCTTTTCTTAAAGAATTTCTGAAGCAAAGAGAAAGATGCACGATCACGCCAATCTCTGTGTTTACCGGTCAAGTCAGAACTCGACGACGATTCATTCTTGGAAAACCACAAGCGGCACTAACTTCAGCCTTCAACCATTTCAGCCAATTTTTCCACACCCATCGACAAATTGGTAATAGACGGCGCAAAGGAGAACCGGACCCACTTTTTCAGTTGTTTAGATGCAGAAGTTTTATCTTCAGGACAGAGATTGAAATATTTTCCCGGGATCGAGATCAACTTCTGTTCCAATCCACGTCGGAAAAATTTGTCTGCATGATTCAAACCCTTTGGCAAGGAACTAATATCTGCCCACACATAAAAAGTTCCGCAAGGTTCTCTGACACATTCCATGCCCAATGCTTCAAATCGCTTAGTAACGATTGATCTTTTTTCGGTAAAAACCTCCAACCCCCTATGTCTTTCCTGGTCGGACCGATCCATGTCCAAGGCTTTCATCGCCAATCTCTGTGCCGGCACACTAGTACCACCATCTAGAATGAGAGCTACTTGATTGATTAACTCGATTACTTTAGAAGGACCTACGATCCAACTCAAGCGCCATCCAGGATACCGCCACCCTTTACCGAGGCCATCAACGATCACTATAGGATCTCGGTCCACGTTTCTGACAAATGGTGCCACAGACAGTGGGCGTTTCGCATCTTCACCTTCTAAACCAAAAACATAATGAGAATAAACTTCGTCCATAATCATCGTGCATTTTTGCTTACGAGATACGGCTACCAGCTTCTTGAGTTCATTCCCCGAAACAACCTGCCCAGTTGGATTGCATGGATTACTCATAAGAAAACTACTTAATTCATTCCCCGAAATATGCTTTTCCAGTTCACTCAACTCAACGGAAAATCCTTTATCGGGATCGGCATGAAGTGGAATTGGCTTGAGTTTATTTCTGTGAGAATCCAATAAACCCTGATACAGCGGACAATCAGGATTTCGATATCCGATTCGTATATCTCCAAGAGCACTCAGAATCCTCGAAAGGGCTATCCTACTTCCTGGTGCAACCGAAACATTCTCTCTCTTATATTTTGAGTCCATATCCTCCCGATACAACCTGTTATAGTATCCGGCGATTGCATCCCGAAGTTCATCACTCCCGGCTACGGGACTATACTCGTGATCGTGAGTTTCCAAGGTTATCCAACTCAGACGACTCGGTGCGTCTTGGAATTGACTGACTTCTGGTTGTCCTTGAGCAAAATTGCACCATTGAGTTCTACGAGTGTTGAAGCCACTACTTATGGCTTCAGAGATTATCTGTGTTTCTACCATTTGGGGTATCTTACGAAAAGTCTTTACTTTTTTTGCCATTTTGTCCAGCCTTTGTGTAGTAGCGAACCTATAATCTAGGGCTAGCGTCAAGATCTCTGGATTCCCCAGTAAGTTCCTTACGGAATGCCAAGGGGAATAGAGTCTTTAGAACGGCTATGAAGAAGGTAAAACATAGAATGCCCGTAACTCCAAACATGACAGCATTGCTGGAGCTAAGCCATACGGGTGGAATGTATGCTTCTCCAGGAGCAAACCTCATGCGAAAAATCCCATTCATAAAGCCAGAAAAGTGCAACCAGCCAACCAGCAGGGCCACTGATATATTAAGACCTATCATGGACCAATATAGATGCATACCTCTTAATTTTTTGAGTTCCGCATCCCTTCCCGCCGTTTGGAGTGCTTCTGCCAAAATCCAAATCATAGCTCCAAACAAAATCATAGTGTCTATGCCAATCATTGCCCCCATAGCATGCCCAGCTACCACATAGGTACCGTGTATGATGGCATTAAGCGGAGGTATCGATATCAAAATTGCAGAGCCTACTATACCAGCCGTCCAGAATTTAGCCGCTCCGAAGCTAACTCTAGTGGCCTCGAACTCTCCTTCTCCTCTTTTTTGAACGAGCATCCACAGGTCCGCAACTACTCTAAAAAAAATGATTATTTCTAACATGCTTACTACAAAAGCAACCCATTTTACCAAAGTACTCTGCGGTAAATGGTAGCTATGGTGGGCAAAGTTAGTGAAAGAATTGAGCAATCCCACGCCAAAAAGAGCATAACCTGTCTTAGAATGCCCATACTCCGGATCCCCAGAGATTCTCT
>DUCW01000086.1:397-3292 GCA_012959595.1 Gemmatimonadota bacterium | reverse complement strand
AATATAAATTACTGCCCCGTAAACAAAAAGATTGAACGAGCCCACTATTGTACCTGTAGCTTTCCATTGTATCCTCATATCTAATATTGGATCAGACCAAACACCTGGAATCAGATAGGCGTGCTGCTCTAGGAAAGTGTATATGAAAAATACTGTCCCCACCCCCCACATGGTTACATACACCGGACGATTCCAAAAACCTGGAGAGACAACCCTGAAAAAATTCCAAGCGTAGCAGAGCCACCCAGTTAAAATCAAAGCCGAAAAAACAGGGTGAAAACCCAGATACTCACGACCAGATCCAAAACCGACCAATAAGGTCCCTAAAATCCCCAACCCTGCCAAAAGCCAACACCATACCTGCACTTGCAACCTTAACCGATCTCCCTTTGTTATAGCTCCTGCACAATCCATCAAGTACCTGTGAACAATTGCCTGGCCTCCCAAGAACATCCAGGCTGAGGCAAAGGTGGTATGGATAGGCCTTAGTTGCCTCAGATCAAGCCCAATAGACTGAAAAAACGGGGCCAGAGACGGTATTGAATAGAAAGCCGCTAGAAGCCCTGCAATCAGGGTGACCACCACAGCAACCAATCCACCTCTCATAAAAGTCACCACAGCAAACTTTCTTGTTTCGTCACCAATCCCAAATGCAAGGTGCTTGTTTTCGTAGCTATTCATCGAAACTCCCACCAAGGAATATTTTTCCATTCAATTGATTCCTGATAACGGGAACCACCCAAAAGTTGGTCTTCAAGTGCTGGCCTATTATCAGACAACCATTCCAAAAATGAAATCAAACTGCCTATCTCCGCACCTTCCAGTTGAGGAAATGGAGCTGGCATTCCAAGATTCGGTCTGCCTGTCGTCAAAACCTCTGAAAGTTCTCCTCTGGTCAAATTCTCTACTGCCATTGAAAGATCCGGAGCTCCCACTAGAGATTCGCTCAGAGGAGCGTGACATACACCACACGCACGACTACCAAAGATCCGATAACCCTCGGAAATATTGGGGTCTATTTCTTCCATTTGCGTAGCCACAATTGCGCCGAATGATCCCCAAGGACCAGCCCCCTCTATCTTTGTTCCCATACGCAGCTGGCCTCTTCCCAGTTCAGGCTTGTCCAAAGCATCCAAATAAGAAGCCATGTAGGAAATTTCTTGTGAGGAAAAATAGTAAGCTGGCATTTGGCCACTTCCTACGGTTAACAATGACTCCAATCTCGACCTTTCAATATTACTTGCAACATTGGTGAGATCTGGTCCGAGGAATCCACCTTGACCATAGATCTGGTGACAGACTTGACAACTATTCTGATGCCACAAGTTGCGACCCTCTAGTGCATCCTCTGATAAGGGTTCCTGTCGATCATCAGAGTAGACTAAAAAAGACTGAAATAGAAAAGCCAATGTCAGGATTCCAACCAGCGTTTTTCTATGAAAAGCAGAAAACATCAGTTACGAAAACTTTCTGCACAGGGAATCTTCAAATTGCAACTTGCACCGTCAGTCTTGACCACAAGTACACAAACCCCTAATAACAAAGTCATTATAACCATTTCGATTGGATCCTTATCCCTTCCCGCAGAGGGTTAGTCCTTTTAAGCTAAACAACAATCGCAAACCAATGTACACCGACTGATGAAGATAAACGATACTATCGCCATAATTGATTTTGGAGGGCAGTACGCTCATCTCATAGCCACCAAAGTCCGACGTCAAGGCGTTTTTGCAGAGATCCGTCAACCTGAAGACCCCATCGAGGCTTTCGGTGGATATAGGGGTATTATTATATCTGGAAGTCCTAGCTTGGCTTCGCACGGTGAGGACACAGACTATACCAAAGAGATCTATGACTTGGACATGCCTATTTTGGGGTTCTGTTTTGGACACCAAGAAATAGCCAAACACTATGGGGGAAAGGTCATTCATGGTGGAAGAGAATGGGGATCCTCGCAACTCCAACTTTCAAATGACCATCCTTTATTCTCTGGGTTAGGTTCTTTTGAAACCGTTTGGATGAGCCACTTCGATTCGGTGGCAGAAATTGGTCCAGACTTCAAGGAAATAGGTGTCACACTTACACCGGACGGTGTAGCTGAACACAGGTATGCTGCCATAGCATCCGATTCTTTGAAACGCTACGGATTCCAATTCCATCCCGAAGTTGATAGTACAGTCAATGGTGACAAAATGATTTCAAATTTTGTTTACGGAATCTGCCAATGCTCACCCTCCTGGTCGATGGACGGATTTATAGAGCGGAAAAAGGAAGAGATCAAAAAACAGGTCGGGAACAAGTCCGTATTTTTACTCGCTTCTGGAGGGGTAGATTCAACAGTGGCAGCAGTTCTGATAGGACAGGTTCTCGGCCCTGATCGACTCCATCTGCTGCACGTTGACAACGGTTTCATGCGAAAAAATGAAAGCCAAAACGTACTGAAACTTTTTGAAAAACTAGGCCTGGGAAGCAACCTCCATTTTGTTAATGCAACCGACACCTTCCTTAATGCTTTAAGCGATGTGGTCGACCCCGAAACCAAGCGTCGCATTATTGGTGACACTTTCATTGAGGTCTTTGAAGATCAGGCCAATAAGATCGGAATTACAGAGCATTTACTTGGGCAAGGAACCATATATCCCGATACTATCGAGAGTGGTGGAACAAAGAGAGCAGACACTATAAAGACTCACCACAACCGTGTGCCCGCTATTGAAGATATGATACGCCAAGGTAAAATCATCGAGCCACTCGCCGAGCTTTACAAAACCGAAGTCAGAGAGTTGGGGGAACTTCTTGGAATACCCCAAGAAGCACTTGATCGGCATCCCTTTCCAGGGCCTGGACTAGGAGTTCGGCTTCTGTGCAGTAGCGGAGATACTCTTGATGTTGATT
>DUCW01000086.1:0-381 GCA_012959595.1 Gemmatimonadota bacterium | reverse complement strand
GCTATACAACCAGCGGTTTCAGAGATTTCCGAACAAACCAAAGTCGCTGGTTTAGTGCTACCCGTTCGATCCGTTGGGGTTAAGGCTGATTTAAGGGCCTACGAGTATCCTGTACTTATCTCTGGCAAATTACCTTGGAACAGTCTCATTAACTTAGTCTCTACTTTAACATCAGAGGTCGAAAATATAAATCGCTGTATCTGGAACCTAATTCCTGGAATACCCAAAGTGGCCAGGCCTCTAGCAACCACCGCAACTCGTGAACGCTTGGATATTCTCAGGGAAGCCGATTTCATTGTTATGGACTGCCTTAAATCCCACAATCTATATCATGAGATCTGGCAGTGCCCAACGGTACTACTACCGATAGAGCTCGACGGA
>DUCW01000085.1:25858-26259 GCA_012959595.1 Gemmatimonadota bacterium | reverse complement strand
CAAATAGTAGGTGCGGGCAATGAGGGTTTAACTTTCATTTGGGTTCCACAGTTATTCTCTCTAATTCCAGGTGGTCGCTTTTTCATGACGTTGTTCTTCTTAGCCTTGCTTTTTGCTGCCTGGACCTCTTTGGTAGCTCTAATTGAATTGCCCAGTAGAATATTGATTGACCTGGGGATGAGTCGGTCTCGGGCCATAGCTTTGGTTGGGATAGCTGGGTTCCTCTTCGGTGTTCCGAGTGCTTTGAATTGGACAGGTACTCCTGGAGCTGGTCCTTTCTTTGCCAATCAAGATTGGGTTTGGGGGGTCGGCCTGATGTTATCGGGGTTTTTCTTTGCCTTTGCAGTTCTGAAGTATGGAGTAAGTGAATGGAGGGAACGGTATATTAATACTGGTGATTC
>DUCW01000085.1:21155-25848 GCA_012959595.1 Gemmatimonadota bacterium | reverse complement strand
GATATACATATAGGGTCTTGGTGGGATTGGGCGATTAGATTTGTGATGGTAGAGTCTGTCGTACTAATGATTTGGTGGTTGTATCAAGTCCAGGGAGAATCTTTTCGTGAAACGTGGACTCTGTTTTCACCTTTGAACATTGGGACTGTTCTAATTCAGTGGTCCATTGTTTTGACTGTGCTTGTAGCTTCGAATAAATGGTTGAGCAAGAAAATGTTGATGTCAAAATTTTCATCAGATCCAGGAAGGCGTGCTTTGGATGGGGAAGAGTCTGTCGAGTAGTCTCCTAAATCAGAAAGATCTGTCCTAGGGAGTTAGGTATTGTTTAGGGAATCCAAAAAATCTAAACGTGAGAGGTCTCTTCAGATTTTTGACCTCCTCTCACAGGAGTATCCTGGTGCCCATTGTGCGTTAGAACATGAGGGGCCATTTCAACTGGGCGTTGCTACCATTCTTTCTGCACAAACTACAGATGAACGTGTGAATATGGTAACTCCGAAATTGTTTGCGGGGTACCCAACCCCAGATCATTTGGCGATAGCCGATCAGGGCGATGTTGAGAAATTGATTCACTCGACTGGATTCTTTCGAAGGAAAACTAAGAATATTATAGGGTTTTCCCGAGGAATTGTGGAGAGCCATAACGGCAAAGTTCCTAGGACAATGGAAGATCTAACGGCCCTTCCTGGAGTTGGACGCAAAACAGCAAATGTAATTCTGGGAAATGCTTTCGGGATCAACATAGGGGTTGTGGTGGATACTCACGTGAAGCGCCTATCGAAGCTTCTTGCTTTGACTAGAGAAGTGAATCCAGAGAAAGTCGAAAAAGATCTTATACAGTTATTTCCGCAAGACAGTTGGACTATCCTTTCACATCTGTTCATCTTTCATGGTCGGAATATTTGCTATGCTAGAAGGCCTCAATGTCAGCTTTGTATGATGTCCGACTTATGCCCTTCTGCGACGGTTTGATCTTTTTCAAAAGGTGCCATTTTTACCGAACTGAGTGTTTTAATAAGACCGAGCTTGACCTAGTGGAGCTTTGTGCTGAGCTTGGACGTAATGTCAGGAGAAGAGATTTCAACAGGAGTTGGGTGTGGGTGATATGCTGGTCGATCGTAAGGCTTCTATAGAGCTCTTGGAGAAGTGGGTTCAAAATCTAGGACTGAGAAAACATATGTTGGCCGTCGAAGCCGCGGTCCGGTACTATGCTCGGATCTATGGTGAAGACCAGGATGTATGGGGAGCCGCGGCACTCTTACATGATCTTGATTGGGAAAAGTTCCCAGATGAACATCCTCAAGTAGGATTGGTCGAACTTGAACGGTTAGGTTATCCAAGTGAAGTGTTACAGGCGATCCGAGCACACGCTCCCGAACTGACCGGCACGGAACCACAAACATTGTTAGACAAGGTTCTTTTTGCATGTGACGAGTTGTCAGGATTGGTGTATGCTTGTTGCTTGGTCAGACCGAATGGTATAGATGACTTAAAGCCCAAATCTGTTGTGAAGAAATTTAAGGATAAAGCATTTGCTGCTGGTGTTGACAGAAGCCAGGTTTCTCGGGGAATAGAACTTTTAGACATTGATCGAGCCGAGCATATTAGTAATGTCATAGAAGCACTGAAAGAGATTGCTGAGGTCCTTGAAATTCGAGCTAGTGACCGGTCATAGCTATTTTGGATAAAATTGACTTAATAGGGGTTGTATAACTTATGACGGCATCTACGGTAGTCACGATGGTCCTGGTTCTGGGTTTCGTTTGGGGGGGATTTCTATTTGCACTTGTCACAGCTGTCCGAAAAGAATCAACCAAGAGAAAGTAGGACGAACCTGGCGATGTCGGTGTTGCCTCAGGGAGGATTTAGGATAGTTTCTTCCCCGGTGTTAATGATTTTTTGTTTGGATTTGTACCCTGAAACCTGAGACTCGTTCCGTTGCCTAGACGTACTGACCTTGATTCTATACTGATATTGGGATCTGGCCCGATAATTATTGGGCAGGCCTGTGAATTCGATTATTCTGGGACACAAGCAGTTCGTGCTCTGAAGGAGGATGGCTATAAGGTAATTTTGGTCAATTCCAATCCTGCCACGATAATGACGGATCCCGATCTGGCAGACAGGACCTACGTCGAACCATTAACGCCGGATTGGGTCGAGAGAGTGATAGAAAGAGAAAAACCTGACGCACTGCTTCCTACTATGGGTGGTCAAACGGCGTTGAATATTGCCATGACTCTGACTGAGAATGGAGTTCTGGAAAAATATGGAGTGGAATTGATTGGGGCCAATGCACGATCAATACAGATGGCCGAAGATAGAGAACAATTTACGGCTGCTATGCATCGTGTCGGTCTATCTGTGCCACACGGTGGCTTCGCTAAGACAATGGACGACGCTTTCGACATAATTGATGAAGTAGGTTATCCAGCTATAATCAGACCGAGTTTTACGATGGGTGGGACAGGCGGTGCGATTGCTTATAATTCTCAAGAACTTAAGGAGTTTGTCGCTCAGGGATTGCAAGCTTCTCCTATTACAGAAGTACTTATAGATAGGAGTGTGATAGGAGCTAAAGAATATGAATTGGAAGTCGTACGCGATGCCTCCGACAACGTCATAGTCGTCTGTTCGATAGAAAATTTTGACCCGATGGGAGTTCATACTGGGGATTCCATCACTGTAGCTCCGTCACAGACTCTCTCGGATGTCGAATATCAGAAGATGCGGAATGCAGCAATCGCAATCATTCGGGAAATTGGGGTGGAGGCTGGAGGTTGCAACATCCAATTCTCTATTGACCCCATCACTGGCGAAATGTTAGTTGTAGAGATGAACCCGAGAGTATCCCGGTCGTCAGCACTAGCTTCAAAAGCAACAGGTTTCCCTATAGCTAGAGTTGGTGCAAAATTGGCAGTGGGTTATTTGCTGAATGAGCTACCGAACGACATTACTCAGACGACTCCAGCATCCTTCGAACCAACTCTGGACTATGTTGTAGTCAAATTCCCCCGTTTCGCTTTCGAAAAATTCCCAGAAGCCAGTCGGGTTCTTGGAGTACAAATGAAAGCAGTTGGTGAAACAATGGCTATCGGTCGAACTTTCAAGTCTGCCTGGCAAAAAGGCATCAGGGGACTTGAGATTGGCCGATCAGGCTGGATGGAAGGAGCCTGCTTAGAGGATGACGGATTGACATCTGATGACTTTGTAGAGGTCCTATCTAAAATCAGAATTCCAACACCAGATAGACCATTCCAACTGAAGCGTGCACTTGCTCTGGCCATGGATCAGAAAGGAGATGTCGAATTCGCGAAAGCCATGGAAGACATTTATGAAGCGTCTAAGATTGATCGATGGTTCCTTTATCAACTTGTTGGAATCATTCGTATGGAGTCGCGATATCAAGGCTTGGACAATGTCGAAATTGAAGATTTAAAGCTGATGAAAAGAAATGGATTTTCGGATGCTCAGCTTGCAAGTCTAAGGGGTGAAAATGAAACCGAAATCCGACTGAGGCGCCACAAATTTGGCATTCATCCTAGTTACAACGTAGTTGACACCTGTGCAGGGGAATTCCCCGCTGAGACTCCTTACTACTACTCTTCGTATGAGGACTCCGACGAATCAAATCCGTCAGATAACCGTAAAGTCGTAATTCTCGGGAGTGGCCCCAATCGTATCGGTCAGGGGATAGAGTTTGACTACTGTTGTGTACAGGCAGTCATGTCGCTCAGGGCCTCTGGGTATGAAACTATAATGATCAACTCAAATCCAGAGACTGTTTCAACCGACTTTGACGTCAGTGACAAACTTTATTTTGAGCCTCTCACGTTTGAGGATGTCTTGGAAGTCGTAATCAAAGAGCAACCAGAAGGGGTCATAGTCCAACTGGGAGGTCAAACGCCACTTAACCTAGCCCGTGCTTTATCTGAGGCTGGGGTGAACATATTAGGGACTTCCGTAGATGCTATCGATCGTGCCGAAGACAGAGAGCGTTTTGAGGAAGTATGCCAGCTAGTCGGTGCAACGCCGCCTGAGAATGGAATAGCCAGGAGCCAAGAGGAAGCGTTGGCTGTAGCTGCAAAGGTGGGTTATCCACTACTGGTGCGCCCTAGTTATGTCTTGGGTGGTCGTGGTATGGAGATCGTTTACGACAGTGGCTCGCTGGAGGGTTATTTTGATCGGGCAATAAAGGTTTCTCCAGATCATCCTGTTCTAATAGATCGTTTCATAGAGGATGCTTTTGAAGCGGATGTAGATGCATTATGTGACGGGGAAGAAGTCGTGATAGGAGGTATCATGCAGCATATTGAGGGTGCAGGAGTCCACTCTGGTGATTCGGCATGTGTGTTGCCGCCGTACCTACTAAGCCCAGACGAGATAGACCAAATAAGGGACCAAACAAAGAAATTCGCACTCGAACTCGGAGTAGTAGGGTTACTTAACGTGCAGTATGCTATTAAAGACGGAGTTGTGTACGTGATAGAAGTGAACCCTCGGGCTTCGAGGACGGTTCCTTTTGTCAGCAAGGCAACTGGTCTTTCTCTAGGTAGGGTTGCTGCACAAGTCATAGTGGGGGAGAAGCTGAACATCGCAGTGCTGAGATGGTTGATCTGAAAGCAAGCATAAGAACGGTGCCGCACTGGCCGATTGCAGGAACCGGCGACGATCTCCGCTGTGTCCAACCCGC
>DUCW01000085.1:18741-21145 GCA_012959595.1 Gemmatimonadota bacterium | reverse complement strand
ACTTCGACTGTTGCCGTGAAAGAGGCCGTTTTCCCATTTAGTCGGTTTGAGGGGGACATATTATTAGGTCCAGAAATGAAATCGACAGGTGAGGTGATGGGAATCGATGAATCTTTTGGAATGGCCATAGCCAAAGCTCAGGCATCTTGTGACAATTTACTCCCAGTCAAGGGTGGTACATTGATTGTCACCGTCAATGACAGAGATAAGGGAACAGTGGTCCCGATTTTACGTAGATTTCACGATATGGGATTTGATATATGGGCTACCGAAGGGACACATCATTATTTGAAAAATAGGGGTGTCCCATCGGAATCGGTATATAAGGTAGGAGAAGGTCGTCCGCACATAGTTGATCACATAGTTTCAGGGCAGGTTGACCTATTGATCAATACACCTCTAGGAAAACAGTCACAATATGATGACTATTCGATGCGTAGGGCGGCTATCTCTCATAAGATTCCTTACTTCACCACAATGTCAGCGACTAGTGCAGCCTGCGATGCTTTAATTGCTTTGCGTTCGAGAGTTTATTCGGTCCGAACACTTCAGGAGCGGATTGCAGAAGCAGGCCTGCAGAATTAATTGACTGGTCCCGATAGCAGCTTCCTCCCAGTTGGATTTCTCATCCACTCAGATGCCTCGCTGCACGATACTGGATGGGGTCATCCTGAACATCAAGGACGACTCAGGGCAATTGCTTCGTCGGTGGGACAAGATTTGTTGGCTTTAGATGGGAGAGTAATTCAAGTCGAACCAGGAAACATACAGGAGGAAGATCTTCTTCGTGTTCACACAGAACTACATCTGGGAAATTTTCGAGATGCTGTTGGAATAGCCACTAGAGAATCCCGATTGGTTTCCCTTGATCCTGACACAATCGTTTCTCCTAATTCTTGGAAAGCAGCTTGCGGTTCTAGTGCTGCACTGATCACGGCGGTCAGAATGGTGAATGATAAAGAACTTTCGACCGCTTTTGTTGCAACTCGTCCTCCAGGGCATCACGCTACTGCAGAGCGAGCTATGGGTTTTTGTCTTATTAACCATGTGGCAATAGCGGTACGTTGGTTACAGAAGAATCGTAAGGTTAGGAAGGTGCTTGTCATCGACTGGGATGTACATCATGGTAATGGAACTCAGGACATTTTTTATGATGATGGATCAGTTTATTATTTTTCGCTTCATCAATGGCCACATTTTCCAGGCTCTGGAACAGCAGGTGAGATTGGAGAAGGTGCAGGGCTAGGACTAACACGGAACCTTCCTGTAAAAGCTAGGACCTCCGCGCTCGCGTATTGCGATCTTTTCTTGGAGAATCTTGAGCAGGTGTTACAATCGTTCGAACCTGATTTCATTTTGATTTCTGCGGGATTTGACGTAATGGAAGGAGATCCGCTAGGAGATTTATGCCTAGAACCAGAAGATCTACATTTCTTGACCAGCGAAGTCATCCGGTGTGCGCCAAAGGGATGTGGTATCGTAGCAGCATTAGAAGGTGGCTACGATCCGAAGAGGACTGGTTTGGGTGTGAAGGCTGTTTTACGAGCACTCGCGGCGGTGGGCTGAGATTGATAAATTAGGATCGGCTGGAGTTTTTTAATTAGATTAAGTGGGTGGTCATCGTGGTGTAGTGTCCCCAAATTCCAATATGGATGTTGTCATGATGAAAGAGAAAATTTCGAAATCGGTCCTAATCTGGTTTATTTGCTTATTGGCTTTACGTGTAGGGGATCTTTCTGCAGGGATGCAACAGGAACTGTTGAGTAATCCAATAGAACCTCATCCGGTTGCTGAAGAGGCCATTTCAAGATTGAAGTCACCATACTGTCCAGGCCTGATGCTAGAAGTTTGCACATCTCTGCAGGGAGCTCTGTTGAGAGATAGTCTGCAGGTGATGGCGGGTGAAGGTGGATCAATGCAGGAGCTTGTGGACTGGGTCATCTCTAACCATGGCGAAGAATATCTCGCTTATCCTCGAACTTCTGGGGCTGGCCTGATGGCTTGGGTGGTGCCCCCAGGAATGCTTATCCTTGGCGTCAGTATTCTGGTTTTTTTCTTGAGATACATGCGTGAAGATGATGTAGAACCTTCTGCTATCAGAGTGATTTCCGAAGAAGAAGAAATACTCCTCAGAGAAGCTCTTAAGGAGATGGAAACTTCGGAAGAACCGGTGTTTTGATTCTGGGTATTTTCTGATGACTGATTCCAAGGAATTTTTGGCGAAAGAGCTTATTCCACTTGCTGAAGTGCAGAGGTCTCTCCGGGAGGCTGATTTAGACGGGTGGTTATTTTATGATTTCCATGGTCAAAATCCTATAGCAAAAGCCATGCTTAGCTTGCAGAAGACTTCACGCCGGTCTTTTACTTTGATTCCTGCTCAAGGGGAACCGACCGCTTTAATCCA
>DUCW01000085.1:16829-18731 GCA_012959595.1 Gemmatimonadota bacterium | reverse complement strand
CTTGGGATCACTGGCCATGGAAAACATTAGACTATCAGGGCTGGTCTGAAATGGAGGAAAAACTGACGTCCTTGCTACAGGAGAAGCCACGTCTAGCAATGGAGATATCCCCACAGTCGAATGTTCCGACTTTAGACCGTGTGCCATCTGGAATTTTACAACTATTAGTTAGAATCGGAGCTGATGTGGTGAGCTCTGGCGATTTCGTATCGACCTTCCATTCGGTTTGGACTGAGGAACAGTTACAAGGGCATAGAAGATGTGCTGAAATTGCGAGGGAAGTGGCTATGGGAGCTTTTGAAAAGGCTGCAGAGCGGGTGCGACAGAACAAACCATTGTTGGAAGGTGAATTGGCAGACTGGATACGGGATCGATTATACGAGAAGGGACTGGAGAATCAACCAGGTTGTCATGTGGCTATAGGCAAGAACGCGGCGGACCCTCACTACGATCCTGGACAAAAAGGAGATTACATATCAAAAGGAGAAATTCTTTTGATAGACCTCTGGGGCAAGGAAAGTACAGAGGGTGTTTTCGCTGACCAGACTTGGATGGGAATCCTGGACAGACAGGTTCCTCCTCGGTCCCAGAAAATTTGGACAGCTGTGAGGGATGCCCGGGAAAAGGCAATCAAGTTCCTACATGATTCGCATACTGCTGGGGAAAAAATTTTTGGCTATCAAGTTGATGACGTTTGTCGACATGCCATTTCGAAGAGTGGTTTCGGAAATTTTTTTGTCCATCGGACTGGACATTCCATGGACGTAGATCTTCATGGCAGCGGGCCTAATTTGGATAATTTGGAAACCAGGGATGACAGGACATTGATTGCTGGAGTTGGATTTTCAGTGGAACCAGGTATTTACATTCCTGATGAAGTGGGGATTCGTAGTGAAATTAACGTGTATTGGGGACCAGAAGGGCCAGAAGTTACGCCAAAGAATCGACAGTATGAAATTCTAACCCTCCTGGAGTAGAAGAGTCTGAACGACCGTGCGGAATATGTCGAAGTAGCACTACCACTTCCATTGAATCAAGTCTTCACTTATTCATCTGCTGGTTTTAATCCTGACTTGGGAAGTAGAGTATTGGTTCCTTTTGGGAGCGGGGAAAGGATCGGCTTCGTTGTGGCTTTGACTGCTGAGACAAAGCTTAGAAAAGTCAAAGCCATTCTGGGAGTTTTAGGGAGCCACCCGTCTGTAACCAAGACACAGATGGATTTGGCAGTTTGGATGGCCGAATACTATGCTACTCCTTTGGGAATAATTCTTAGGGCTATGCTTCCCGCCTTTTTATCTCGTGTTCCAAAAGAAAGGGTACAGCTATTGGATGGATCGGCAACTGGACTGACCCCTAGGCAACAGAGGATAGTGAAGTTTCTCGATGGTACAAACGGGTATTCTCCAGATGTTTTGCGTAGAAGATTAGGGATAGGTGCAATTCGTTCAGACCTTCGGGCCTTGGTAAATGATGGAGTAGTCGAAATTAAAGCAGAACCACCTGATACTCCTCCAGTGAAGACAGTGAGGATCGTAAAAATCAACAGGTGGTTCGAGGACTTAGCAGAACTCGAAAGATTGCTGGGAAGAGCTAAGAGACAACTTGAAGCCTATCAAATCTTGGCCAGTTCTGGGGGTAAATTAGAATTGTCTCACCTTGTTAAACAGAGCGGGTTTAGTCGAGGAGTGGTCACTGGTCTTGAAAAGAAAGGTGTGGTGCAGATTGAAGACATGGAGGTGAATAGGGACCCATTCTCCGGCATTCCTATGTCTGATAAAATGAAGCACGTACCGACAGAAGATCAAGCAACTGCTATCAAAACTATTTTAGCACTACATGAGGAAGGAAAGGGTGCCTCCGCATTACTCCACGGTGTGACAGGTTCTGGGAAGACATTGGTCT
>DUCW01000085.1:10736-16811 GCA_012959595.1 Gemmatimonadota bacterium | reverse complement strand
CAAAAAGATTCTAGAGGAAGGAAAGGGTGCCATTGTTTTAGTTCCAGAGATTTCTCTGACTCCTCAAACCGTCTCTCGTTTTCGAGCTCGCTTTGGAGATCAAGTAGCCGTGTTACACTCTGGCCTGTCGGAAGGCGAACGATTCGATGCGTGGAGACAGTTAAAGACAGGAGAAAGAAGAGTAGCTGTGGGTGCACGTTCTGTCGTATTTGCTCCCGTGAAGAATCTTGGGGTAATAGTGGTTGATGAAGAGCACGACGCAACTTACAAACAAAATGAAGCTCCTCGTTACCAAGCTCGGGATGTAGCTACCGTCAGAGCTATTAAGGAAGGGGCGATTTGTATTCTTGGGTCTGCCACTCCTTCCTTGGAGAGTTGGCACAACAGAGAAAAAGGGAAGTTTCACTATATCGGACTACCTGACAGGGTGGGAGGGGGAAGTCTGCCGCCTGTACATACTGTTGATTTGAGAAAAGAACTGCAGAATAATAAGTCGAGTATTAAGTCAGGGGACGATGCCAGTATGGTTCTGAGCCCAGTTCTCAAAGAAGCCATGGGTGTTCGTATAGCCAGAAGAGAGCAAACTTTGTTGTTACTGAATAGGCGGGGTTATTCTTCCTTTGTTCAGTGTCGTTCATGTGGAGGTGTGGAGAATTGTACTAAATGCTCGATATCTTTGACCTATCATAGGAATAGGGGCCAGATGGTCTGTCACCATTGCGGCCAATCTAAGAAAGCTTTAGCCAGATGTTCGAGCTGTAGTTCGAGTGATTTATCCTTCAAAGGCATGGGGACAGAACAAGTAGAAAGGATTGTTAACGAGACTTTTCCTGGTGTCAGGGTGGCTCGTATGGATCTAGATACCACGTCGGGGAAGTGGTCTCACCAGGAAATCCTTGGGCGTGTTGAAAGGGGCGAAGTTGATATACTTCTGGGCACTCAAATGATATCAAAGGGTTTGGACTTCCCTAGGGTGACGCTTGTCGGGGTTATCAACGCTGATGTAGGAATGCACCTGCCCGATTTTAGGTCTAGCGAGAGAACTTTTCAGTTGTTGAGTCAGGTAGCAGGAAGAGCTGGCAGAGGAAGCTTAGGTGGGGAAGTGTTCATACAGACTTTTCTTCCTGAGCATTATGTACTTCAGGCTGCACTCAAGCATGATTATATGGGATTTGCTCGAAAAGAGATGTCACAACGCCAAAACCCCGCCTATCCTCCCTTTGTTAGATTGGTAAATGTTGTCATAAATAGTCCCGACAACGAATGCGCTGCTGACAACATTGAAATGGCTACTAGGTTCCTTGACCTTGCCAAAAAGAGAATGAATATTGGAGGCGAAGTAGGTGTAGTAGGGCCAGCCCCGTGTCCGATCGAGAAGATTCATGATCGTTGGCGTTGGCATTTTCTTGTCAGGAGTGCTTCGGTGTCCGCTCTGAATCAGTTGATCGGTCCTTTAACTAAAGAATTTAAAACTAAAGGAAGAGATGTTCGCCTAATAGTTGATAGGGATCCCAGTAGTCTTCTATAGCACTGCTAATCAAAGGCATCACAGTCAGAACTTTTGTTGGGTGGGCAATGTTAGCGAACATTTCCTGGTAGATAGTTTTGTAAGTGTGTTTTAACGATATTGTGTAGTAGTGCATCCAGTGGTGGTAAGGATTGCAATGAAAGAAATTGCACAATAATGGTAAATAAAGAGGTTTTTATATGAATCAGAGCTCTTGCTTGGCGTGTATCGCGTGGTTTGTCTTGTCGGTTCCCATAATGGCACAAGACCGGGATATACTCGACCCGGAAGCTGTCCTGATCACCCTGGAGGATGCAATACAAAGGGCAGTTGCGATTAGCCCTCTGTTAGCTCAAGCAGAACAAAATGTGGTGAATGCCGGCGAGTCTAAGAGGACGGCAATGGGCTCGTTTCTTCCCACCATATCAACGGGATCTGGGATGTCTATGCGGAGCACGGACCGTTTTGACCCAGGCACAGATAGGGTTGTTTCTGGAAGTTCAAATTCCTACAATGCCAGTATAAACGCTAGGTATGATTTATTTCGAGGCGGGCAGCGATTTTCTGAGCTTTCTCGGGTGCGAGCAGATTATGTAGCAGCAGAAGCTCTCCGACAAGGTCAAGATTTCAATGTGATATTTCAGACCAAGAACCTTTTTTTCCAAGCTCTTCGACAGGAAGAATTACTTGAGGTTGCCAAGTTGAGGATTGATCAGGCTACTCAAAGTTTGGAGATGACTCGTCTGCGGCAACAGCTCGGGGGTGGGACCGTCTCAGACACCCTGCGAGCCCGTCTGGAGTTTATCAATGCACGTCAAGGTCTGCTCGCTGCACAAAATGATACACAAATAGCACGATTTGGTTTGGGTCGTCAGATAGGAATTTCTGAACCAGTAGCTCCAGTTCCCCCACAAGATCTGGAACCCGCACCACTTAGGTTAGAGCAAGTAGAAGTATTAAGAATTGCGGAGCGAGAATCGCCGTCTGTGGTTGCTGCTAACGCCAGCTTAAATGCAGCTCAAGAAGCCTACTCTTCAGCAAAAGCTAACTACATTCCTACTTTCAGTCTGAGCAGTGGATACAACTGGTCTAATCAGCAGGCGTCATTTCAACAGGGACTCACTAGCTGGAATTTGAATTTTAACATGAGTTACCCTCTCTTTAATGGGTTTTCAAGGGAAGCGAGTATAGTACGAGCGGAATCGTCAGCACATGTTGCTCGTCTACAGGAAGATGATGCTCGTCGTGGAGCTAGACAGGAAGCAGACGCAGTCCTCCGGTTGTTGGAAACCTCAGTAATAGCAATCGACATAGCGGAAGAAGCTTTGGGGGTGGCCAATGAAGATCTGCGTATTACGAGAGAACGTTATCGTGTAGGCGCAGCGATTATTCTAGATGTGGTCACAAGTCAGATTTCGGTTGATCAGGCAAGGGTAGGATTGGTTAATGCCCGATACGATTATGTTCTGGCTCGTGCCGAGCTAGAGGCAATTTTAGGAATGGAGCTTTAAGAAATTGATAATCAAAACTGATGGTTTAGCAAAACATTACATTTTAGGTGTGGAGACTGTCAAAGCACTAAATGGAGTCGATCTTGAGATAGACACTGGAGAGTTTGTTGCTGTGATGGGCCCCTCTGGAAGTGGTAAGTCTACTTTCATGAATTTGATAGGGTGCTTGGACACGCCGACAGTTGGAAGTTATTGGTTAAATGGGAGTAAGGTTAGTAATTTGAGTGAAGACGAGCTGGCTAGGGTGCGAAATCAGGAAATCGGATTTGTGTTTCAGACTTTCAATCTTTTGCCACGTGCCTCTGCACTCCACAACGTAGAGCTGCCGTTGATTTATGCGGGGGTCGGAGTGAAGGAGAGAAGGGAACGGGCAAAAGAAAAATTATCGTTGGTTGGTCTAGGAGATCGGATGGACCACCGTCCTCCTGAACTATCGGGAGGACAAAGGCAAAGAGTTGCTGTAGCCAGGGCCCTTGTGAATGAGCCTGCTTTGCTCTTGGCGGACGAACCAACTGGAAATCTAGATTCTGGCACTAGTGCAGATATAATGAAAGTTCTTGTAGATCTGAACGTGCAAGGTCAAACTATAGTCCTTGTGACTCATGAACATGATATTGCGGAGTATGCTAAGCGTCAAGTTCACCTTGTTGATGGATTGATAGAGAAAGATTTCTTCACAAATGAACGGGGAGTTCGATATGAAGCCAATGCAGATTAGTAAATCACTCCTATTCTCAGGTGGTTTTGTTTGGTGCCTTTCTTGCACTAGTACTGAGGCTAACAATGCACCTACTTACGACACGGTGGTTGTCACCGAAGGCGATCTTAGTATAACGGTAGAGGCTACAGGAAGCATTGAACCCATTCGTAAGGTAGAGGTGACATCTAAGGCCTCTGGAGAAGTACTTGGAATGCTTGTGGATGTGGGAGATGAAGTAGGTCCTGGAGCTCTTCTTGCACGCATAGATCCCAGGGATGTTCAAAATGGTTTCGACCAGGCTAAGGCCGATCTAGAGGTGGCGCAAGCAAGGCTGGATATTTCAGGAGCGCAAAAAGTACGCTCGGAAGAGTTGCTTTCCTCAGGTGTGATTTCCTTGCAAGAACATGAGGCTAATAATTTGGAGTATGCCAATGCACAGGCCAATTTGGTAAAAGCTGAGACCAACTATGAACTGAACGAACTGCGGCTCAGTGATGTTACCATTCGAGCTCCTTCCGCTGGGACAATCTTAGAGAAAAATGTGGAGGAAGGACAAGTTATACAATCAGCATCTCAAAATGTATCGGGTGGTACAACCCTAGTTATTATGGCTGATTTAGGACTTATGCAGGTTCGCACTCTTGTTGATGAAACCGATATGGGAGACATAAGTAGTGGAATGACTACCAGTGTTACCGTGGAGGCATATCCAGGCAGGCCATTCGTTGGACTGGTAGAAAAAATAGAACCGCAGGCGGTTGTCGAACAGAACGTGACCATGTTTCCAGTGATTGTGCAATTAGACAATAGTTCTGGATTGCTCAAACCTGGCATGAACGCAGAAGTTGAGATTTTGATTGATGAAGCACCAGGGGTTGTACTCATCCCTAATAATGCTGTAGTGACTCTGCAAGATGCGACTGCTGCAGCGTCAGTACTGGGACTAGATCCTCAGACTATCGATATGCGATCATTGTTTTCAAATGGTGCTGGTCGAGGTGGTGTCAGAGAACAAATGACGCCAAGAGAAGGTGGCACTCGCACTGAAAACTCAGATGCAGAAACAGGAAATAATAACAGGCGGAGAGGCCCGATGGCCGCAGAAGCAGATTCTTTGAGATCAAAAGTTCAAAGAGGGGAGATCTCGCAAGACTCTGCCAGGGCGTTGGTTCTTGGTATGCGTCAGGGGCAAGGTAGAGTGGCACAAAATCCTGAATCTGCAGAAACACCAGGATCCATCAGTGAACAAAGGCGTAGCACAGCATCTAGCCGACAGGGAATTGTTTTCAAGATTCTAACGGACGGTTCCATTGAGCCACAGTTGGTGCAACTCGGACTGAATGATTGGGATTTTTCACAGGTCGTGTCTGGACTGAACGTTGGTGATGAGCTAGCAGTCATCGGGGCGTCTCAACTCCGAGCTGGCCAAGATGAGTTTCTCAGCCGAATGAGAGGAAGAGCTGGAGGTGGTATGTTTGGAGGCGGGAGGTAATGGCTTAATATGCTGATCAAAGAAATTCTTTGGGTAGCGTTAGGAGCTATCAGGGCAAATCTGTTGCGTTCCTTTCTGACCGCTTTAGGGATCATTATTGGCGTGTCGGCGGTGATTGCGATGGTCTCACTGGGCGAGGCTGCCCAACGCCGTGTGGAAGATCAGATTTCGCGAATGGGTACAAACGTTTTGACCATCAGAGCAGGGCAGCGATTCTTCGGCGGGGTTTCGACGGGAGGCACAGAAGATCTGACTGTAGACGATGCCGAGGCGCTGAGAGACCAGAGTCCCGATGTATTGACTATCTCTCCTGAAGTAAGCTCCAGGGTTCAAATTGCTTATCTGCGTTGGAATTCAAACAATCAAACCAGGGGAGTCTGGCCCGAGTATTTTGGCATGTACAATTTGGATTTGGAGTATGGGGCGTTTTTTGATCAAGGTCACGTTCAAGGCCGTCGAAGAGTCGCTATTTTGGGTTATGCTGTTCCAGAATCCCTGGGAACACCCGCTGAGATTCTCATTGGGAAAACGATACAAATACGAGGCCAACCTTTTGAAGTATTGGGTGTTTTGGCTGAAAAAGGTGATGCTGGATTTAATCGGCCGGACGAAGAAATATTTGTTCCAACCAGTACGGCTCAGTTTAGAGTTTTCGGAGGTCGCAATCGTTTATCTTCCATATATGCACAGGTAGCATCGCAAGATCTAATGGACAGAGCTTTTGCTGAAATTGATGCCACATTACGCCGGGAGCATCGAGTTCGTCCAGGTGAGGCCGTAGATTTTTCGGTTCGCAACTCCGCTGATTTGATAGCGACCTTCAATGAGACCACCGAAACTTTTGCATTGTTATTGGCTGGTATAG
>DUCW01000085.1:0-10696 GCA_012959595.1 Gemmatimonadota bacterium | reverse complement strand
ATGAATATCATGCTGGTCAGTGTGACAGAGAGGACTAGAGAGATTGGTGTCAGAAAGGCTCTTGGTGCTACAAGAGGAGCAATCCTTTTTCAGTTCCTAATTGAGGCCTTAGTTCTGTGTGTAATGGGAGGAATTCTTGGAGTCCTGGCAGGAGTGGGTGGGTCAATGGCCATTACTCGTTTTGCAGAGTGGGATACAGCTATATCTCCCCAATCCATTTTCATGGCTCTTGCGTTTTCAGCTGGGATTGGTTTGTTCTTCGGGCTCTGGCCTGCTCAAAGAGCAGCAAAATTGAATCCGATCGATGCACTCAGATATGAATAAACAGAGTAGTACCAGGTTCAACTATTCTAGTGCAACAAATTTGCTCCCAATGTTCTATGTAGGAGGATTTCTTCGGCCTAGGCCATAGCGATAACTGAATTGAGGCAGAGGAACTATTCTGCGGGAGTTGTTATTCGGTGGGATCAGGCTAGGTGATTTCTTGACGTAGAGAGCCCTGTTCAGAGCTAAGTTCACACCGATACTGTGATCTAGAACTGGAAGAAGCCAGTCAACTCCAAGAGGTATCCTGACAAGAAAAGACGTTCCGGATGTTTCTTCTGGGTCATTGGAAAATTGTTTGGCTCCCCACAATCCAAACCCAGTAAAAGGTGACAATCCTCCAGTGGCTCCGAAGTACTGCCTCAAAGTAACTGCCATACCCAGATCATTCTGTGAGAATGTAGCCAAGTTGAAATTGACACTTCGGTTGTCTCGTCGCAGTTCTAGGGTTAGCCCCATCTTACCAATACCACCTACAGTAACCCCAGCCCTGATGTATGTTTTTTCTTGATACGATTGTCCACAACAAACTGATTGACCAGAGAGGAGGTTGGGGAACCCAAAAACTATTAACGAAGCAAAAGCTATTTGAAGCCAAAGGCTTCCTAATACTAAAAGATATTTTCTTGACCCAGTCAGCAACTTCGACACAATCTAAGGTTGAGTGCTCAAGCCCAAATAAAAAGCTCGTTTTGGACCAGGCTCGTAGAATCTTCCCCCAAAGGCATTAACAGCCACTGCTGCAGAATATGTTTTGTTGAAAATATTTGAAACGCCTCCGAATGGAGCCATTTTAAGCCCACCTACTTGTATCTCGGAAAACCCGCCGCGTAATTCCCAGATAAAGTAAGAGGTAGTGAACTCACTATTTGAGTCATTGACTGCCATACTACCCACATAGTCTCCTCGGATTTCTCCGTACCAGTTATTTTCGGTAAATCTCACCATTCCATCTAACCGGCGCCGGGGAGTTCCAGGTATTCTGTTCCCATCAAATGTCTCATCGTCCACTGAGAATTTTCCAAAAGTGGCATTAATCAAGGTGTGGCTCAAGCGTGTGAACACTTTGTCCGTTATGAGTACTTGAATCGAATTTTCGAAGCCTTGGTAAGTGGATGATCCTGCATTACGGTAAAAAGTCCTGCCAGGTTGAAGAGCGTCTTCAAAGGGTACTAATTCGTCAGTCATAGAAGTTCTGTATGCACTAAATTCAGTACTGACTCTGCTACCCCATTGTCTTCTGAATCCGACTTCTCCCGTCAATCCTTTTTGAGGATTCAATTCAGAATTGAATCCCCCAGCACCATCTGGTCGATTGGCCAGTTCTGTTGTTGTAGGAGTGGCAAATGAAGTTGCAAGATTGGCATATAGTGAGGAAGCACCGTTGAGGTTGGCATGAATTCCAAGAGTAGGACTCAGGGAGGTCATATTTCTTTGGCCAGATTCGTCTCCGTTTCCGTCAGTGGTCAGGCGATCTGTAACTCCGAATCGGAAATAATCATATCTTGCTCCGCCCATCGCAGATATTTTTTCATTTAGAATAGCTCGTCCTTGAGCGAAAAATCCAATTGCAGATACTGTCTCGTATTGGTCGAGTGATAGAGATCCTTTGGTTCCGGCACTGTTTTGGAAGTTCTTTCGGGCATCCCGTTGGTAATCCAAGTCTGTTCCGATGGACCACATTAGGCTTCCAGGCGTTTCATTTTTCATGCTAGATAAGACAGCACGAGATCCAAATGCTTTTCTGCGAAGATCGATAATTCTAGGAGGAATTGGATTGTCCAGATTTCGAAATAAGCCCCAGGTGGTAAACTCTGCACCCATGTTTGCCAGATCTCCAGTCCAGTTCAGTCCGAGCTGACCCTGACGGACGTTCTTGTATGTGTTTTGCTTCACGTTGTAACTTCTAGCACTTACTACTCCTGCGTCGAAGTCGGATCGATTAAGCGACCCAGGATTTTGTGCGTCCAAATCCAATATATTTCCCGTTATCCGTAGCACTCCGGTAGCAAGTTCAGTGCTGACATTAGTATTCAGGTTTAGACGCCCAGCTGTACCGTAAGGATCCGCAGGGCTTTGGGGGTTAGTCCGGAAACCGTCATAGTTTAGGCGAGAAAGGTTTACTAGATACGAAGTGTTTTGATATCTCCCTGAAGTGTTGCTCTCCAGTCGTGTCAATCCATTACTTCCAATGACACCTTTTACGATTTGCTGAAAAGGAACATCAGGCGGTTCCGCTGTTTGCAGGCTTAACACACCCCCGCTTCCATTTCCATAAAGGGCTGAAGCTGGACCGCGGAGAACTTCAGCTCTACCCAAAGAACCTATATCAACATGGTCCAAAGTGGATTGTCCGTCAGCCATAGTTGCCGGTATCCCGTCCACTATGACCTTCACGCCACGCACTCCGAAGCCTGCTCTTGCTCCGAATCCTCTGATAGAGATTCTTTCTCCTACTGCATAGTTATAGCGGTTCTGTACATGCACACCAGGGATTCCTTGGAGAGCTTCCTCTAAAGATAGACCGATATTTCCACGTTGGAGATCTACTTGGTCTCTAATGGAAATCGCATATGGTGTTTGATTGATTCCATCCGATCCCCTAAGGACAGTAACAGTCAGAGAGTCTATAGATATTACTGAATCGGGAAGCTGTTGTGCTGACACTGTAGTATCATGAACTCCTACATTGGAGAGTGTGATCAATACAAATAGAGTAAACGATGCGTTCAGATTCCTGTTGAAGATGGAAATTTCACTCATACTATTCCTTGATTGTGAGGCTATCAGTGTGAGCCAAGATAATACACTACAAGGATTGGCAGGGATCTACCAGTTCTCTGCCGTTAGAAAAGCTCTCAATGGGAAACAACATTTGACCATATATGAGTCTTGTTCCATCTACAGTAAACGGAACTATCGGATGCAAAATTTGTAGATTTCTATGAAAGGTGCATTCAAAAAGCTGGGTTTGCTTGAACAGCTTGATCGAGCAGGTTATTTCTTTATGAGTTTGGATGACTCACTTACAGGGTAAACGGAGGCTAAAGTGCAAGCGATTCTGATTCCCAGGTTTGGTCCATTGGTTGGTCTCTTGGTTCTGGTTTTTTCAGCTTCTGAGGCCTTGGTCGGACAGCAGAGAGGGCTAGAACCACCTGACTATTATGGTATGGTCTCCATTGGAGAGGTTGAGATCTCTCCTGATGGGAATCTCGTGGCTTTCAGCGTAACTCGAGTATTGGAGGAAGAGAACACTAGGCGCAGAGAGGTATGGATGCAGGTTTTGAGGGGGGGACGTCCGGATGGAGAAGCTTATCGCTTTACCGATCCGACTGCAGATTCCCATTCTCCTGTATGGTCTCCAGATGGTCAGTTGCTTTCTTTTACCTCCGACAGAGCAGGGGATCCAAATTCTACTTGGTTCTTGAGGGTTGGTGGACCTGGAGGGGAAGCTTTTCACATTGAAGGAGTCAGGGGTGCTCCAGTTTATTCTACGGATGGACAGTGGGTGGCCTACCTAGCTTCCCCAGAGATATCTACAATAGAAGAGAGAAATGGGTGGATTGCACCTGATGCGATTACAAAAACACTGGACTTTGAACGGTTTGACGGCAGGGTCGTCACTTCTACTAGATATAAAAGAGATGGGGTCCTGACTTTTCAAAGCCATTTTTCCACAGGCGATGTTGACGAGATTTATTTGGTGGCGTCAGAAGGGGGGACTCCACGACGGTTGACGGAGCTTCCTTTTGATAAGTCTGGGATAAGTTGGTCGTCAAATGGGCGTGTCATATTTTTCTCGGGTGATAGCAAACAAAATGATGAATCTAATACTCAACTGACGCAAGACGTTTGGGCAGCACGTATTAACGATGGAGCAGTGGCAAGTATAACGACTAATCCAGGATCAGAGACAGCTCCTAGTTCTTCACCTGATGGAACAAGGTTGCTTTTCTTGTCTAATCCAGAACGTGGTGCTGAAGTGGACATAATGATTTCAGAAATCGGTTCCGATGGGTCACTGCAGTCCGAACCTGAAAATCTTACGAGTGGGTGGGATCTAGATCCAGGAATCCCCGAATGGACGGCGGATGGAACAGGAATACTTTTTACAGCCGGTATTGGAGGCAACAGGCAACTGTTCAGAGTTGCGACTTCGGGAGGTCCTGTTATTCAGGTTACAGATGGGGATCGTCAGATTACGAGCATCTCTTTGTCTAGCAGGGGAGATATCATGGCCTATGCCTCGACTGATGCCGTTTCTCCAACGGAATTGTTTCTGGCTCGAGGTGACGGTACTGGGGAAACAAGGGTCACTGATCTCAATGGTGCCTGGTTAGATGGGTTGTCGCTGGTAGCTCCAGAACGTTTATCTTGGTTTGTGAGTGACAGCGTAGAGATAGAAGGATGGGTTGTAAAACCATCTGGATACGTGCCTGGGCGGAAGTACCCCTTGATTTTGAAAATTCACGGAGGACCCCATGGGGCCTATGGCAATACCTTTTTCCCTACTTTCCATGTTCTTTCCTCATCAGGATTTTTTGTTCTATACTCGAACCCTCGCGGTTCGGCTTCGTATGGTCATGATTTCAAATATGCTACCAGGGGTCGATGGGGGTTGATGGACAGTGAGGATTTTCTGACTGGTGTTGATTCAGCACTAGAAAAGTATCCAGATATCGACGAGACACGGATAGGTGTTTCGGGAGGTAGTTATGGAGGATTTATGACGAACTGGTTGAGTGCAACCACCGATCGGTTCAGTGCTGCGGTTACTTCCAGATCAATAACAAACTGGGAAAGTTGGTGGGGTACGTCAGATGCACAGGGTTTGACTTCTTATGAGTTCTATGGCCATCCTTGGGAACGTAGAGATCTTTACCGGCGACTTTCTCCAATATCTTATGTCGAAAACGTCACTATACCTACGCTGATCATTCACAGTGAAAATGATTACCGAACTCCGATTGGAGATGGTGAGCAGTGGTTTATGGCACTGAAAAAATTGGGAATTCCTGTTGAGATGATTCGGTATCCCAGATCTTCGCATGGACTGTCTAGGACGGGAGAACCTTGGCTACTAGTAGATCGCCTGGAGAGGATGAGGACTTGGTTCCTCCACTGGTTGGTGGAGCAACCGTCAAGCACGACTGATAGACGGTACTGAAGCCAACTAGAGTTTTACTTGAATTGTGGAGATCTTACTTTAAAACTTGCTATGACTGGTTATTGGAAGGAACAAATGTTAGGCTTTTCTCCAAATCTTTTCTGTGAACGCAGGAAAATGGTTTTCTCCAATCTGGGCGAGTCAGTTTTGGTTCTGACTTCGGGATCGATAAGAAATAAACCTCGCGATACAGAAAGCCCGTTCAGGCCTGACAGCGACTTCTTTTATTTTACTGGTGTGTGTGAGCCTGATTCAGTGGCCATACTCAGACCCAGCGGTTCCGATGGTGATTTATTATTATTTGTTCCTTCTCGAGATCTTGATAAAGAACGTTGGACTGGTGAACGGATGGGACCAGAAGAAATTAAGGAAGAGTACGGAGCGACAGCAGTTTATGGCCGACACCAGCTGGCGGAATATTTTCCGAACTTATTAACGAATACTGATAAGATTTATTTTCGTATCGGTAGTGATCAACAAGTCCAAGATCTGGTTTTTGCATCTTTGAAGGCTACTCGTCTCTATAAGCCCAGAAGAGGGAAGGGACCACAGGGAGTCCTAGATCCAGGCTGTATTTTGGATGAGATGCGCTTGCTTAAAGATGATGAGGAATTAGATCGAATAAGAAGAGCAGCACAGATCACCTCAGAATCTTTCTGCGAGATGCTGAGGCATTGTAGCCCTGGCACTGGGGAGTGGGAACTTGCAGCGGCATTAGAATTCGGATTTCGAAAAAGAGGTGCGTCGAGGGCTGCGTATCCAACTATTGTCGGATCGGGAAGGAACAGTTGTGTGCTGCACTATTCTGATAACGGTCGGAGACTGGAAGAAGGAGACTTGGTATTGGTCGACGGTGGAGCAGAGGTCGATTTGTATGCAGGAGACATAACTAGGACGTTCCCAGTGTCAGGATCTTTTTCCACAATACAGAAGGCGGTATATGAGGTAGTGCAGAGAGCTCATGAGTGTGCGATAAATGTGGTGGCTCCGGGAGTTGCACTGGACAGTATCCATAGAGTGGCGGTAAGCCGGCTGGTAGAGGGCTTACTAGATCTGGATGTGTTGGCTGGATCTGCCGAAGAGATTATAGCCAAGGGGACCTACAAGAAGTTTTTCCCGCATCAGACTTCTCATTGGCTCGGACTCGATATCCATGATGTTGGAGATTATTTTGTTGGAGATCAATCGAGAATACTACAGCCTGGTATGGTTTTGACAGTAGAGCCCGGTCTGTACTTTCCTCCGTTGATTGAAGGTGTGGAAGAGTTCTTTGGTATTGGAGTTAGAATCGAAGATGATTTATTGGTTACTTCAGAGGGCAGCGAATTGTTAGCTTTTTCGTTGCCAGTGGATGCTGAGGAAGTGACAAGCTTACTTAAGGACCAGCAATGAATTGGTTCACAGAAGAAGAAGGCCTATCTAAAAAGGATCTATTGTCTTGTTTGCGAAGTTCTGGATCGATGTATACGGTGGAGTTGCGTCCACCACCAAGTGGTCTACCTGGCTCAGATGCCATGATGAATTGGATTGATTTAAATCACTCTATAAGGACTCTGGTCAGAGCAGATAATTTTGTGTTTTTTACGGATGATGCCGTTGGATCAGCAGAGGAGGAAAATCTTGCACACATTTCTTCGAACCTAGGGGCAGATATACCATATTCTCGGATCATACCTTTTCTGACCTGTAATCATACTTTGGAACATAGTTTGATGTATGTGGATCGTTTGAAGACAGAAGGGTATGAGGCACTTACTGTTCTAGGGGGAGACAGTTCTCCAGATGTTGTCAGGTGCTTCCCTCATGCATTTCTTTTGAGAGAACAAATTCGACTCAGACATCCAAATCTTACTTTAGGTGGTTGGATGAATCCACATCGTGAAGTAAGTCGACAGGTTTCCTACTTGAGTTCTGAAGATTTCCATGCGGATTACTATCTGACTCAAATAGTGTCGCATCACTCTTTGGACCGAGTTGAAATGTTTCTAGAAGAATCTACTCGACAAGGGGTGACCACGCCTGGAGTTTTTGGTGTTTTCTACTATTGGGGAGCTAGCCCGAAGACGTTAGAAAAACTCAGCGATTTTTTCCCAGTTCCGGTTGAACAATTGAAGCAAGACTTTGCAGGAGGAGGTACTCCGGAAGCGATTTTAGCTCGAACAATAGAGGGGCTCAAATCACTGGGAATAGAGAAGGTTTATTTGAGCAACCTGGGTCGACGTCAGGTAAAGCTTCGACTGGACAAGGTGATCAATGAGATTTCAAGCTCTCAATAAGATGACAACCGTTGCTATCCCTTCTCCTATTGGGACTTACCCACTTCATGCAGAAGCGTTAACGCTTCTGAAAAGCTTCCGCCAGATGCTTTGATCTGTAAACCCTGAACTATTGGGTGCATTTCTTCGAAGCTCTCAAGTGCGATCTTCACTCCCTCAGATCGAGCTTCTGATTCTCCTTGTTTCTCGGCAGCTGCCATTCGGGTAAAAATAGATTCTGGTATCTGGATTCCAGGGACTTCATTGTGTAGGTAATCAGCTTCTCTGAATGACCGGAGTGGCCACAAAGTTCCTATAATAGGTATTGATAAGTCAGAAATATTTGGAAGAAAGGAATGCAGAGTTTCGACGGAAAAAACAGGATGGGTCACTAAGAAATGTGCGCCAGCATCCACTTTCCATTTGAGGCGACTGATCTCCTTATCTTGGTCCGTAGCAACGTGGTTCATGCGAGCACCTATAACAAAATTAGTGCGACTTTCCAGGCTGTTTCCTCCAGGGTCCATGCCTTGATTTAAGCCATGGATAACGTTGGTGAGTCCTATGGAATCAATGTCAATTCCCGAGAGGGCTGGTTGGAATGGGCCAGTGGGAGGAGGGCGTCCTGTCACTAAAAGTAGATTGTGGATTCCAGAGGCAGCAGCTCCCAATAAGTCGCTGATCATCCGAGACATGTTTCTGTCTCGGCATGGGTAGTGGACTACCGTTTCGATACCAACTTCATTTTCCACAACTATCGCAGCTGGAAGACTACTCATGCGTCCTGGAGCGTAGGGGCTATCCAGGATATTTATTGAGTCTGCACCAGCTTCTTTAACTAGTTTACACTGGTTGATCATTTCGGTTGGATCAGAACCTTTGGGAGGAGTAATTTCCATACTTGTGATGAAGATACCCTTGGATATTTTCTCTCCTAGAGCCGACATTTTTTCTAGTGGAGTCTCATCTGCAAAATCAGTCTCGGTGGCCACTACCCGTGCCATTCTTTGAGGGATCTCAACGGGGGTTGAAATTCTCCTAACGGATTCTCTGATTTTGTAGATGTGCTCTGGACCAGTACCACAACATCCTCCTAAGAATCTAGCTCCAGCATCGATCATTTGGCGGGCGTATTGTCCAATGTAGGTCGGGCTTGTGAGATACATTTTACGATCGGCTATTATTCTCGGAAGTCCAGCATTGGGCTGTGCGGAAAGTGGACAGGTCGTGACTCTTGCCATCCTTTCGATCACATCTAACATGACAGCGGGTCCGACTGAACAGTTAACCCCCACTACGTCAGCTCCCCAGCTGCTAACCTCAGTAGCGACAGCTTCTGGGGAGGTTCCGTAGACTGTACGCCCATCTTCTCCGACAGTCACTTGGCAGAAAATCGGCAAATCCGATTGTGTACGAATCGCATGGAAAGCTTGCTCGAGCTCGTTTAGATCACTGAAAGTCTCAAGGATAAAACCATTGACTTTGCCTTCGAGGAGTCCAAGTATCTGTCGAGTAAATAGGTCCTGAGCTTCTTCCCTGGCTGTCGGACCAAATGGTTCGATTCGGACTCCAAGAGGTCCGATTGCTCCCAGTACATCCACTTTGTCTCCAGCAGCTTTTCTAGCTATTTGGGCGGCAGTTTTGTTTATAAGTTCAGTTTTTTCAGAAAGTCCATGACCAGAAAGTTTGATGGGGTTAGCTCCAAAAGTGTTGGTTTCTATGATCTCTGCACCAGCATTCACGTAGTCTCGATGGATGGCTTGTACTAGGTCTGGATTCTCTAAATTCAAGCCGTCGTAGGACAGGTTAACAAAGACACCACGTGCATAAATTTCAGTACCCATCGCTCCATCTAAGACATGGATGTTTCCATCGTTTATAAGAGATCGCAGATTACTCGGAGTCTCAATTGATTGGGTCATTTGTTTGCCTGTTTAGGTGTATAGGACAGGTTAGGAGACAACCATTGCTCGGCCTCACCAATGCTTATAGATCTTCTTGTTGCGTAGTCTTGAATTTGGTCCCTGCCGATCAACCCTAACCCAAAGTATTGAGCCTTCGGGTGTCCCATGTACCAACCTGAAACAGAGGCACCGGGGAGCATGGCATATGTCTCTGTCAATTTCACTTCTGTTTGTTGTTCTGGATCCAGTAGTTTGAACAAAGTTTCTTTCTGTGTGTGATCTGGGCAGGCTGGATATCCTGGAGCTGGTCTGATTCCAAGATATTTTTCGGAGATTAAATCTTCCCTAGAAAGGTTTGTAGCTTCACCATACCCCCAAAGGTGTTGTCTGACGTGTTCATGCATTTTTTCTGCCAGAGCTTCGGCCAGCCGATCCGCCAATGCTTTTGCCATGATACTAGAGTAATCATCATTTTGTTTTTCAAACGATTTACAAAGTGTATCCAATCCTAAACCAGATGTCACAATGAAAGCTCCGATATAGTCTGTTTCCGAGCTTGTAGCAGGGGCAATGAAGTCAGACAAACAGAGGTTTGGTCGATTCTGGGTTTTAGAGAATTGTTGTCTTAGCCCAAACACAGTGAGCCATTCGGAATCCTGATTTAGGATTCGTATATCCTCACCTATGCTTTCAGCCGGGAAAAGACCTACATATGCTTTGGCTTGGAGTAGTTTTTCATTAACGATGCGATCCAAAAGGATTTGAGCGTCCTCTAGGAGAATTTTGGCTTGAGTTGCAGTTTCAGGATCATCCATGATTTTTGGGTAAATCCCTCTCATTTCCCAAGTATGGAAGAAGGGAGTCCAATCGATATAGTTAACCAAATCTTTTAGGGGGTAATCTTCGTAGGAGTGAATTCCTAGTTGTTTAGGTTTTGCTGGCGTGTAACCAGACCAGTCTAGCTCTAATTTGTTGCTTCTGGCCGTTTCTAGAGAGATGAGACGTGATTTTTGAAGACGATTTTGGTGGATTTCTCTCTCATGATT
>DUCW01000084.1:3300-4374 GCA_012959595.1 Gemmatimonadota bacterium | reverse complement strand
GGCGGATTTTGTTCTATGAATCCAATTTTTTCTCCAGCCTTATCTTCCCAATATTTAACAGCTCTTTCAATGTAGATTTCCCCAAAATCCTCTCCATAGCAATTGGCTATGATTGGAGGATCGTTTTCTCCCCACGACCATGGGTGAAAGACTGATGCCTCGTATGTTAAAACGACAACCTGACCAACCAATAAACCTATCAGAAAACATATGGGCGCTAGCAATAATTTGTATCTTTTCCACATCACTCACAACCCCACGTTGCATAGATCAATTCGATCGTATCGCCTTCGTCGGGTTCGCTGCCTTCTTCAAATTGTACATGGTTTTCCGTTGAATCATATGACCATCCAGTCTCTACCAGTTGACCATTAACATAGACCTCGATGGTGTGTTCGATAGGATCATCTTCACTCAATGAAAAGGTTCTCTTGGTAGACACAGTCTCAGCAAGGTCTTCCATTTGAATTCCCCAATCAGCCGCACAGATAGAATAGAATTGTCCGCTATAGTAATTGGCGAACTCATAATATCCAGATCCATGTTGGATAGTTCTAGTATAGGAACCAAATGTACCGGTACAGCCAGAGGGATAATCTCCTATGATTGCTACCGGTAAAAACTTATCAGAATCTTTCAAACTGTCGAAGTGGGAAGTATATGAAGCCCAACCACCGGTGGAAAAATCCGGCTCATCACTAACGAAAATAATCACCAACGTTGCATCCTCGCGAAAGAAATCACCTCCTGGACCAGCATATAGGGGATTTAGTGTGCTCTCTTCAGCGTATTGAATTCCTTTCTCCATGCTGCCACCGTAGGTACCGATACTGGAAACAATGGAAGAAGCAACTAATTCAGGTGACACTGTAGTAGAGTCCAAGAATTGCCCTCCTTCAAAAGCACCGCTGTCGGTAGTTATAAAAGCCATGTGATAATCTGGAGTTGCAGCTAAAAACACGGCCATGAAATCGTCGATGTGAGTAGCTACCGTTGATTGAATAGCTCCCATGGATCCACTGTTATCAATAACCCACAAAACATCTAGTAGCGGAATTTCTTCTTGCTCGTAGT
>DUCW01000084.1:0-3225 GCA_012959595.1 Gemmatimonadota bacterium | reverse complement strand
AGTAATCGGTAATCCATTGTTCTACTTCGGTCACCCCGTATTGCTCGCTTTCGACCTCGGGGGTCAGTGGATCATTACTGGAAACAGTAATCATGCTTAAGTCCACGCCAGTATCTTCTGGAATATACGAAACCAGAAAATCCAATTCCATCCCTGGGTCAATTGTCCATGGAGGCTCTGGCAAACTTCCGTATTCCAGAAAAATATCTGCAGGTTGGGTTACCATTTGAGTAACAGAAGAAATTTCCAGCGGAAGATTTCCATCATTTCCGATGGTAATCCTCTCTTCGTTGTCACAGCCTAGTGAGATGATACCATAATCAAAATCCAATGGATCAACTGATACGACAGGAGCATCCCCATATCCGATGATAGGAACTATAACGACCGGTTCGTCAGCATCATTAGAGTAAATCTCAAGCTGAGCTTCGTTGGTTTCATATGTTACGGGAATATACGCAATTGGAATATCAATCAACTCACCAGGTCCTAGCACTATTTCTCCGGATTCGGTTAGTGAGTACCTGCCGTCATCGTCAATTAAAAAAGGAGGATCGACGATTAAGTCGTTATCCCCCACATTAACAATAGTAATATTCTCGCTATCTGATTCCTCCCCGGAAACCAAGTGATTAAAATCAAGCTCCGGTGGGTGAACCAAGATGTCAGGCTCTCTGACTTCTACCTTTGTGATTGCATAATCAGAACAGCCGCTCAAGGTAAGTGCGAACAAAATTGTGACCCAATTCATACATAAATCCTCCAATACGTGTTAGGACCGAACGCAACTTGAAATTAACTGTCTAATTCTAAGTATAGGATAAATTAGTGTTTGTACTAAGAACTCAGAACATTTCTGATGAATGATCTAACGTTTTCTTCGTGGAGAATTCTCGTAAGGGTTCTTTCTATTAACAAACCTTCATCGGCTTCATCGAGAAATTCTTCTAGAAGCCGAGCCAATTCTTTTCTAGATAGCTTGGGAAAAGTATCACATTTTTTCCCCTTTTGAATGCATCGAGTTATGGCTTCAACTTCTAGAATTAGGGCATCCGGCTCATATATAGCTATAGCATTCAGCACATGTTTGGCTGTTGTGTAGTTTTTCAAGGTATCTCTCCAATGAATCAAATATAGATACTTAGGTTCTGCCCTTTGTGTCTTTTGTTATTATTTGAATAGTTAGCGCTTTCAACTGGTCTGACTTTTTTAGGAGACTCATCGTGTCCTTTTAACTTTCTGGATTCAACTTTTTTGTGAGAAAAAGGAAAACTTAACCATTGATACCACGAAACATGTAGATTCATTTTAAGCCTTTATAAGCTTGAGATACGTTCATTAGTTGATAAATATATCACCAAATGTCATTGTTTATAATTTTTGATTGCTTTTCTAATTAATCTTCTTAGAGCTTTTTCTTTAGCTTCCGAGACTGGAGTCCGCAATCGATCGACCCAGCCGTTTTGTCTATCAACTCTATCGTCATTCTGATCAGGATATTCTCCTGAGTCCCAAGAGTCTAGTTCTTCGGCACATTTTTTAATATCGCCGGCTGACATTTTTTGGTAGCCATTGGTGTTACCAGATTTATAGTCACTGAGAACACCACCATGACCCCGATCCGGAGCAACATAGAGATCCATACCGGAATTCTGTGCAGCGTCGCACGAATTTTTTAACGGTACGAACCTATCGCTACCTCCGTGATAGATTTTGCCCGGACCAGAAACATCAGTATCTGTTCCATATGTCCTTCCCCAAGCTGGCGCCAAGTATGTAACATCACCAGGCGTATTTCCAGCCTGTTGAGCAATTGCTGCACCCCTAGAGTATGCTACCAAAGCATCTGGCTCAAATCGATCTAGATATTTTTGAGCAATTTCAACATCTTTCCCCTGTATACTATCATTGCCAAGATATGGACCACCCTTACCAACGTTCATTCCACCTTCCCCTGCGCCACATGGTACCATATTGTTTCCATGAAAACTGTGAGTTCCACCTTTTTCATCTTCGGAACCATCCAGGTTGCATTGACCAACTGGGACATCATCAACCATGCGTTCCCAGCCAGGCAGGGCGACTCTTTCTTCTACATCGTTGCTAACCATGCTTGTCATTCTCTCCAAGAGGAGGTCGTGAATCATACCACGGATACGACTTTCTGCAGCGTTATCGACATCTACAACACCGAAGCTTTCCAATCTAGTGAGGAATTTATTAGCCTCTTGAGCATAGTTGGTCCACTTTGACACATATTCATCTGGCGTTGTTGATGTAGCCAATTGGATATCCAGAGCATCCATTATAACGTCTGCGACTCCTAGGGTGTCGTTAATGTTTTGGGCATTACCATTAATTGCACTGGCCAGCTGGACGGCCGCTTGCACAGCGCTGGTATCGGTTTTAATATCAAAGAATGATTCATCCACTCCATCAAACGCTGCTACAATATCGCCGACTCCAGGAAGCCATGAGTTGGGTTTGGCGAGAAAAGAGATGCAACCAAGAAATCGGGCTACATCTTGCTGGGTTTCTAAATCGTCAAGATCTGATTTTTCATTAACGATACCATTGATCTGTCTTAAGGCTTCTAAGGATTCGTCCAATAGCATATCACAAGGTCCTAAACTGAAATAGGCCCACGCTTGTAGATCATCAATGTTTTCTTTTCCAGGCTGCAGACTGGCTATATCTTTTGTAAGATTCATTTCGGCTGCAGCACCATCCATTAGACCGCGAGCCGTTGTGACGACAGCTTCCACTTCTGCTTTGAGAACCTTAGCGATATTATCTACTGCTGATTCGGAACTTTCACCTTCCTTAATGAGATTGTTAGAAACAGTGTACCTGTATTCCTTAATCTCATCCTGTAACATCAATTCGAGATCCTCGGGGGATACTGGGACCGCCTGTCGTTGAAGGCTATTAAATATTACTTTACTCACAGCCCAGTCTCCGTCACTAAGTCCCATGGACCCCAGTGTCCATTGTCTACGATGGCTTCGCGAGCCTCTTTCCACGTGTATTTGTGTATATTGGCACTAGAAGTATCCATAAAGTTAGCTGATTTTCCCCAATTTTCCATGTCAGGTTGTCCTATTTTTCCAAGCATATAATACATCATCTTGGGCATTTCAATATCACGACCGTTACTTTTATCTATTACGGTTTCTCCGCTTTCAATCCAGCAGTGACCGTATTTTACGCCTTCAAGCTGACCCT
>DUCW01000083.1 GCA_012959595.1 Gemmatimonadota bacterium | reverse complement strand
GAGAATGTCGTGGTATTGCTCGATTCCATCGCGCGCCTCGCGCGCGCCTCGAACAACGAATCACCCAGCAACGGCAAGCTTCTCTCCGGTGGCTTGGAAGCGACCGCCCTGCAGTTTCCCAAGCAGTTCTTCGGCTCTGCGCGCAACATCGAGGACGGTGGTAGCCTGACGATCCTTGGCACCGCACTGATCGAAACCGGCTCGAAAATGGACGAGGTCATCTTCGAAGAGTTCAAAGGTACGGGCAATATGGAGCTGGTGCTTGAGCGCCGCTTGGCCGACCGCCGCATTTTCCCCGCACTCGACATCAACCGGTCGGGTACGAGGAAAGAGGAGCTCTTGTTCGAAACTTTCTCCATTGCTGGAGTGGATCCCTCCACGGGAGAATCTGGAGTAGCAGTGACTACTCGTAGACCTTGTGTCGGTAATGGTGTCCCCTGGGTAAAGGCCGGGGTAGGTGCAGTAGCTACACAGGCCTCTACAAGAGTGGCCTACGGTGAAGAATTGTTGAATATGATCAATGATGGAATGGACCCACTAAATGCTCTAGAAATAGCTCTGGCGAGAGATACTCTTTCTCATAGGAGGCAGGTTGCATTAATAAGCATTGACGGTCGGAGTGCTCAGCACACAGGGTCCTCTACTAACCCTTGGACCGGACACCGTTCCGGATCTAACTATGTAGCCCAGGGGAACGGTCTGGTTGGACCGGAAGTTCTCGCTGCTGTTTCTGCTTCATTTGAATCTACAATTCACAGTGGGAGACATCTGAGCGACCGATTGATCGAAGCCCTCTATGCTGGCCAGCTAGCTGGTGGTGATCAGCGCAAAGGACGCATTCAATCAGCTGCCGTAAAGGTCGCTGACCCAAGACCCGGATTTTCTAGAAGACCAGATGGCATTACAACCTTCATCAGTGTCTGTGAAGGATCCAAACCCGTAGTTGAATTGAGAAGAATTTACGACAATGTTTCTGAAACTCTAGGTTATCGGCAACTGCAAAGATTTGACGGAGCGGACGTTCGTCAACTCGGTATCATTCTAAATGCCTTGGGTTTCCTTTCTCTTCCTGAAGATCTGTCTGCTGAAGTGGGTATATTTTACGACCATGACATGATACAAGCCGTAGAACAATTCAGAGCCTCTAGAGGTTTGGCAGTTTTTCCTAGATCTCCAGCTGGATTGGTGGACGAAGAGACTGTTCAACATTTGTGGTCTGTCATAGAAGAAACCGGAAGAAGCGAGGAAATCCGGAACCTTGTCAAGGACATCGCTAGAGTGCGACGCTAATCTTTCAGAAGACATCCGACCCTATCAGACAGGGTTAACATGTCAGCTTCTGTGTTATAGAAATGTGGTGAAACTCTGATTCGTCCCCTCCTCATTGACACTATTATCTTTGACTCGGCTAGTTTTTCCAAAACCCATTCAGTATCAAGTGAATCATGTTTGAATGTGAGAATATGCTTGCGAACAGATGGATCAGGGCCAACGATACAACCCAGTCCAGAAAGATTCATGGCCAAGAGTTCCAATAATTCATTCACTCGTTTTTCTATTACTTCAACACCAATTTCACTAATCAGCTTTAGACTATGGCTAAACCCCGCTATTAATGGATATGGTAGGCTTCCCTCTTCAAATTTTCCAGAATGTTGTATTAGATCAAAGATCGGAGTATCGAAATCCCATCGGTTCGTGGTACTCCTCCACCCCAATAAAGGAGGGTGCACCTGCTCGACGATAGCCGAATCCACATATAGGCACCCTATGCCCATGACCCCCAGCATCCACTTGTGGGAGTCGGCTGATAAAAAATGGATTCCCATCTTTTTGACATCGGTCGGAAGCACCCCAATTGTTTGGATTCCATCAACGCAAAAAAGTATTCCATGATCGCGACAAAGGTTCCCTAGTTCCTCCAGATTGCTGACGTCTCCCGTAGCATAGTTAGCTGAGCTTACTGTTAGCATTCTCGTTTTTTCATGAATGGTTTTCAGGACTGATTTTGTGCCCAAGAAGCCTTCTGATGTATCGATCACATCGACCTTAGCGACACCCCGTTTTTCCAAGTCTAACCAAGGATAGACATTAGATGGGTACTCCAAATCGGTCGCCACCATTATCCTGTCGTCGTCTTGCCAATTTAGCCCAGCCGCTACAATGGAAAGCCCGTGGGAAGTATTACGGACGAAAGCTATTTCTTCTTGATCACTTCCTATTAACTCGGCGAATCGCCCTCTACAAAGATCCGCTATAAATTCTAAATCGTCAAAACTGTGCATTCCCCTTGAATGCTCCCATAGGAATTCCTGCACAGCTCCTACACATGCCTGTGAGGGCGGTCCAACACCAGCGTGGTTCAAACATACGTATTCTGCAGAGATCGGAAATTCATCCAAATATTGGCTCTCACTCATTGCTCTCTTCATGAGGGATTCAACGAGCCGTTCTGGTCCAAGTCGGGATGATCAGGGGATCAATCTCGGGATGAACTTTGTTAGTCCAGTTACACTCCCTACTTCTCCCCCGTAAATGTTCCCATCAGCATCTACCGCGACTCCTTCACCCATCGCTCCAAAACCACCTCCGCCAGATGGAACAGTTGCGTCATGTTGTTGTATGAAGTACCAAACATCCCCCGACATAGCACTTCCTATCCTTAGCCCCTTCCTCCACCCACTGTTTCTTGCAGGAGCAGATTCCGAGTCTATAGCATAGAGGGTATTATCATCACTAATATGCAATCCGCTGATCCGACTGAATTGCTTCCATTCATCTAAGAATTCACCTTCTTGGTCAAAAATTTGAATACGGTTATTACCCCGGTCAGAAACAAAAAGCCTCCCCTCGGAGTCGAAAGCTAGTGCATGAGGTGTCCGAAATTCCCCTGGCCCATCTCCAAAGGTTCCCCAGGTTTTAAGAAACGTCCCATCTGCTGAATATTTGACTATACGAGCAGGCGTGTCGTCGCTTGCATTTCTACCTTGACCAGTATGAGCTTCTGCTACAAAAATATCCCCGTTATCTGAAACTATGACATCATTAGGCTCCGTATGATGGGTTGGAGGCCCCCCCGGTTCTCCGGCCACTCCTAGTACCAGCAACACCTCTCCTTCGGGACTAAACTTAATAACCCTATGTCCCAAACCTGCAGCTGACGGAAATTCTTCTAGTTCTCTCTGGTTTGCAGATCGGGCATCGGTGATCCAGATATTACCTTCTGTATCCACATCCATCCCATGTGGCCATATAAACAACCCAGCTCCAAAGCTTGTCACCACATTCCCAGATGAATCTAACTTCAACACTGGATCTACAGTCGCTCCAGCACAGGAATTTCTTCCACATCTTTCTGCAACCCAAAGTGATTCTCCATCCACATCTACATGGAGCGCACTCACGGAGCCCCACTCACGGCCTTCTGGAAGGCTCCCCCAGTTTCGAACCGTCTCATAAGGATTCGGCAAATGATTGACCGGTTGAACTATTCCATTTTCGATACTATAACCTGGACCGGATGTTCCCATGTCTATTGGGCTTTCCACGGTACATGCAAGCATAATGGGCAATACTACTGCTGCTAAGTAAGAACCTGCCTTAATGATGTAATCGTGTAACATGGAACGCCCTCCAGGAGATGAATCTCAATACTCATAGTTTGCTTAATTCTGTTCATCCTAATCAATTTTTTGATGGCTCGCGAGAGGTTGAGGCTCTCCATACTGAAAAGTCCACGCATTAACAAAAGCGGCACAGAATAGAGTCGAATTGCAGGATTTGATGGCCCATTCATCAAGCTCGCTATATAAAATCACTCTTTTGATCTAAAGAACCCTACCATCTATCTATGATTAAAAATGTTTTTGGGGATAAATCCCGACACCACTTGAGTAAGGTCGACCACTTCACTGATTCGAAGATCCAGTGCAATACTAGATAAAGACACGGCATCATCAGGCGTCAAACCCATTTCTTCCACCAAAAAGATGACAGCCTCATTCGTAGCATTCACTGCAGCTCTATCCAAATCCAAATCTATGCCCATGACAATATAGTGTGTAGCATTTTCTGCCCTGGGTCCATTGATTTGTTTGTCCTTGTGAAGAACAAACTTAAAAATGCCGGTCAGAGATTGTTCTATAGCTGTACCACTGACTTCACCATCTCCTTGAACGCCGTGCGGATCACCAACATAAAAGAGGCCTCCAGGTTGTAGCACGGGAAGATAGAGAGTAGCCCCCTTCTTCAAATCTTTAACGTCAAGATTTCCCCCAAAATTGCCAGGGGGTCTCGATCCCTGAATGCCAGAGTCAGTAACTCCTGGCTGGCCAGGTTGCGGGGCCGGAGCCACCGCAAGAATACCCATAAACGGATCCAGTGGCACTTGAA
>DUCW01000082.1:17850-26541 GCA_012959595.1 Gemmatimonadota bacterium | reverse complement strand
GATCCAGGAGAACGCTTAGTGAATTCAGTAATTGGGGCGGGTCATAGGTTGAGTCCCATCCCAGGCCCGTCTGCGATTCTATCTGCTTTGGTGGCTAGTGGATTTCCCTGTATCCCTTTCAGCTTTTATGGATTCGTTCCTAGAAAAGGAAAACTTAGATCAAGAACTCTTTCCAGGTTAGTAGATTCACCAGAAACAGTTGTATTTTTCGAATCTCCTAAGCGCCTATTAGACTTGTTGACTGATTTCATAAGATCTGGGCAGGCGGTGAGGGAACTTGTGGTGGCCAGAGAAATGACCAAAATTCACGAAGAATTTGTCAGGGGTACTGTGTCGGAGTTGCTGGAATATTTTACAGAGAACAAAGTTAGAGGTGAAATAACTCTAGTCTTGGCTCCGAAAAAGAGAGAGAAAGAAGAAGGATACAAGAATGTAATCGCCGCAGAAATTTTGTCAGAAGGTTATCTCAAACAGGGATTGTCACCCAGCGAGGTGGCTCGGCAGGTCTCAGAGGTTCTGGAAATTTCTAAGAATAAGGCTTACGAAGTAGTGCACTCGGTGATAGAAGAAAAAGAGGAGTCGACTTGAAAGGGCTAAGTTTCCTTAGTATAACAAGAATAACTTGCTCACTGTCTTTGATATTGATAGCTGGAACGGGCAATGCTGTTGGAGTTGGTGGGCAAGTTCCACAAAACTCTGAGCTATCAATAACTCGCCTGCAGTATGAAGGTGGGGGTGACTGGTATGCCAATCCAACGTCTCTGCCAAATATACTGGCTAACATAGCGGAAAGAACCGGACTTCCCATTTCTCAGGAACTTAAAACTGTCAAACTATCTGATCCGAGCCTTGGAGATCATCCATATCTGTATATGACAGGTCATGGCAACGTCAGTTTTTCGGACGAAGAGAGAAATATGTTGAGAAGGCATTTGATTTCGGGAGCTTTTTTACATGCCGATGACAATTATGGTCTGGATGAATCATTTCGCAGAGAGATTGAGTTGATTTTTCCAGAGAATGGCTTGATTGAAATACCAACCGACCACCCAGTATTCCATGTGATGTATGACTTACCCGAAGGCTTACCAAAAATCCATGAGCATGATGGAAATGCTCCGCAAGCTTTCGGCATTTTTCACGAAGGAAGACTGATTGTTTTCTATAGTTTTGAATCTGATTTAGGCGATGGCTGGGAAAACTCTGAAGTCCATAATGATTCTCCAGAAATACGTGAATCAGCAGTCCAGATGGGAGTTAATTTATATCTTTACGTATTGAGCCAAGTAATTTCGTGAGCAGATCATCAATCAGTATTGTCAGGCTATTTCGGGATGTTCGCAGACAACTAATAATTAGGCTAAGGCTAGCTGTATTTTTTTCAGTTTTGTGCTGTGTAGCGATGATTCTACTGGGAGCTTGGGTGCTGTCTGGATCATTGGGATGGCGTCAAGGAGTCTACCTACCCCTCCTGATCGATTTGACTATGCTTTTGTTGGTCTTAGCGGCGATTCTGACCTATAGTTGGTTTTGTAATCAAATATCTCAAGAATCTGTCATGTTAGATTCTATGGAAAAGGAAACGGGACTCCCTTCCGGTTTGCTATTGGGGTCGTTGCAACTAGAGAGAACTATACCGCCAGGAGTTTCCCAAGTTCTCGCAAGACGTGCATCTGAAAAAACTCTGTTCACACTTAATCACTCCAGCGATAATTTATCTGGTGAAAAAGGTGTACAGTTGGGTTTATGGAACAAATGGGCCTCAAGAATCCTTGTAGTGTTTGGACTGATTCTTTTGGGGTTAACCTTTTTACGGCCGCAAAGATCCTTCATGGCCTGGTCTGGTTTGTTCACTCCTATAGAATTGTTAGCCAAGCCCAACTTACCGGATTTAGAGATTTCCCCAGGATCTTCAGATTTTCTCAGAGGATCGGAAATTGTTGTGACTGTAAGAGCTGCAGAAAGAAATACCGTGACCCTCTATAGGCAAACTGTGGGAGATGTCTTACTGGAAGAAAGTTCTCCAGTCCACAGTGCTCAGGCTGTATTCACTCTTCGCAATTTGAATGCCCGAACGGAATATTGGATTGTGGGTTCTGATGGAACTGAGTCAGAAAAATTCATCTTGAATCCAGTGGATCCCTTATTAGTCACTGACTGGAGCTTGACGATAGACTTTCCATATTATACTGGGAGATATTCAGAAGAATATCGTTCTCAAATTCCAAATCTTGTGATACCAAATGGGAGTCGGATCAGTATAAGCGGAGTGGCTAGTGGAAGGTTAGAATCCGCTTTTCTAGTTTCCGATGGAGGAGAAGAGGTGAATTTGAAAGTGAATGGAAATGCCTTCCAGGGGAACTTGTATCCACAGCAAAGCGGTTCTTATCTGTGGAAATTTTATGGAGAAAATGGCGATCCTGCTGCTCTGTTCCCCGAACCGATAGAAATAACTATTCTACCTGATCTTTCACCCGTAGTGGAAGTCCTACTACCTGGGAAAGACACTCTCCTACCAGTTTCCCGATTACAACCTCTAGTAGTTCAGTCGAACGATGACTATGGCATTGATAGATTGGAATTGATGGTATACAAGGCCGATGCATTCGGTGACTCTAGCAATTTTGTCGCCCAGCAAATTCCTATAGGTGGAACCAGAAGTGCATTGGTGCGGCCTGTAATGGACCTTACCAGTTGGGAATTGCTTCCAGGCGACACCGTGCACTACTTCGTGGCAGCCATCGACAACGCACCTAATCCAAATACTGGGAAGACTAGGGAGTATCTTTTGTTGCCTCAAACTCGTGCAGAAGTTCAACGTACAGCACAGGAACAGTTAGATGATGTGACGGAAAAGATTGGCGAGTTGCAAGATCGGATCGAAACTGAGTCACAGATTAATCAGGATTTGGAAACGGCGGCGTCCAACGATAGGAGTGAAACGCCACTAGCTAGAGACCAGACAAATGTTCTTGGATTTGAAGATCAGGAGAAATTTAAGGAAGCCCTAGAAACCCAAAGACAGATGTTGAATGCCATAGATTCTTTAGAAACCGAGTTGGCCAATTTAACAGAAGATATAGAGATATCTGAATTAGGAGATGTGACTCTCGAAAAAGAACTTGGCCAGTTGGAAGATTTAATGTCGGAGTTGATCCCCAGCCAAGCAAGGGAAAATTTGGAAAAGTTTCTAGAAACTATTGCCGAAATGTCTTCGGATGAAGCAAGAGAAATGTTTAGTGATTTAGTGGCGGATCAGGAGGCTTTGAGTGAACGATTGGAGGAAGTTCAAAGTCGATTTGAAAGAGCAGCACTAGATCAAAACTTCAGAGCTACTACTGCTGAGACACAGGAGTTGTCTCAACTACAAAAAATGTTAACTGAAGCGATGACAGACTCGGTAGACGCTGAAGTACGTGCGGAACAGCAAGAAAAACTAGAAGATAGGGCAGATGATCTAAGGACTTCGCTAAGAGAACTCGAAGATGAATTGGAAACTGCTGGAGAAGTGGCAGCTAGGGATGCTATAGTAGGAGTGCAGGAGAGAAACGACAGGGCACAAAGTGCCATGGACGAAGCCAGCAATAATCTACGCATGGGGAACCAGTCAACGGCTTCAGCCAGAGCACAGGATGCAGCTACCGAGCTGACCGAGATGGTTTCCGAAATGCAACAGGCTCAGCAAGAAATGGCTGGCCAATCCATGCAGGCAACTGTTGAAGTCCTTCGGCAAACTGCTACTGATGCTTTAGCTATGGCGACTGAACAAGCCAGTCTCAGGGAAGAAATGAGAGAAGAAGGAGCAAGGTCCGTTCAGCAATTAAGAGGAGATGAGTTAGCTCTTTTGATGGGCCTGGAATCAATGGCTGACGGGTTGGGTAAAACCATTCCTTACGGTACAGAACAGAACAGGATTTTGTCCACTCAGATTGGCCGTGCTATGATGGCCTTACAAGAAACCTTAGAGAGTTTAGGTTCTCAGAGGGGTGTTCCTTCTGGGTCGCCACCGGCTGTAGAGCAGGTGATAGACGCCTTGAACCAGTTGGCTATGACGGCCATGGCAGCTGGCCAACAAGCCGGCCAGAACGGCCAGCAGGGGTCCGGTGAGCAAACTATGGAAGAATTGCAGCAACTGGCCGAACAGCAGGGGTCCGTGAACAGCCAAACTGGCCAATTGAAGCCTATGCAACTAGGAGACCAAACAATGGAAAGCCAATTACAAGAGCTTTCCAGATTACAGGAAGAGATTGCCGAGCAATTGTCTGAAATGTCTACTTCATCTGATGGAAAAACTGCCCTAGGAGACCTCGACGACTTAGCTTTAGAGGCTTTGGGATTAGCAGAACTTCTTGCGGGTAATCGCTTAAACGCCGAGACTTTGCGAAGACAGGAAAAATTATTCCAAAGGCTTCTGGATGCTGGGCGAAGCTTGGAACAGGATGAGTATTCAGAAGAGCGAGAATCAGAAGTACCTGGAGATATTGTGAGAAATCAGGCAAGTCAATTGAGTGATAGAGATATGGGATACCTGCCTTTCCAAATACCTGATCCTGACGTTATGAATAAACTTTCACCGGCTTTTAGACAGATGGTATTGGAATATTTTGACCGTATAAACAGGACGGTCAACCAGAGAGGCCGAGCACCTTGAATCAACTTATCATGTATAGATGTATACACTTATGTATTGGCTTATTTCTAGCAACTCATTGCCAGTCCACAGAAGTTACAGCTCAACGCTATAACCCTAACCTTGAACGCCAGTTAATTCGAGAAGCTTCGAGCCATGAGGGCAGGGGAAACCTAGAAGAAGCCGAGAGGGTTCTTAGGATTGTTTTGTCTGCCAATCCCACTTCAGATGTCGGTTTGCTCGCAGCCGAAAGGGTATTTAGGGAACAGGGAACCTTGGAAGAAATATTACCCTTAGTAGATAGTTATCTAGAAATTGATTCAAGTGGATCGGTTGCTAGGAATCTGGCCCTAATGGTCTACCAAGACTTGGGAGATCTGGATAAGCTAAAAAAATCTGCAGAGGATTGGTTGATCGCAGACGGAAACAGAGCTGAGCCTTATCGGAAGATAAGCGAAATATTTTTGGAAAGTTATGGTGAAGAAGAAGCCCTAGAAATACTGGAAAGAGGCGAACGATTGCTAAAAGAACCTTCCCAATTTGCACTAACAATAGGGGATTTATTGATGGAACTGGGGCGGTATGACTCCGCAGCTATTGCATGGGCTAAAGGGATAGGCAATGACGGATCGCAAACATCAGCGGTGATTAGACGAGTGGTTGCAATTGGGGGAAAAGAGCAAGGATCCATTGAACTATTGCTAGAAGAATTGGTAAAGGAACCAACAACAACAGCTCGAGTTCGAGCTGCAACCAGAATTGCTCTGGAAGCAGGACTAGTGATAGAAGCTCTTGATTACGCTGAGGTAGCTTTAAGAGGTTTGGAAGGACAAACTCGTCGTGGATTCTTGACGGTACTGGCAAGGGAAGCAGAGGAAGTCAAGGGTGGTGCTAGAGCCTCATTGTGGGCTTATGAGGCCATGCGTGATCAAGCTCTGGACGCAACCGAAATAAAAGCACTTAATTACAGAATTGTGTCGACGGCTCTCGAAGCGGGCGATACACTGAGGGCTCTGGAGGCTCAATACGCCGTAGCTGACGCACTTCCTGAGGGTAATTCAGAAAGACGAAGAGCCCTCGCAGAAGGACTGCGAATGGGTGTAATGAAGGGAACAGCAGAACGTCTGGGTGCATTGAAAGAGTTCACGGCAGAATTTCCAGATGCTTTGGAGGTTGATGAGCTTAGCGTGCTGTTAGCGATTACATTGGATTTAGAAGGGCAAGAAGCTGTGGCAAAATCTCTACTGGAAGGAGTGGAAGGTCCTCGGAGTGATCTTGAAAGGGGATATATCCATCTTGTCAATGACGAAATAGATATGGCTGAGAGTAGCTTGATGGCTGCGTTGTCGGGTTTGCCACCCCATCAGGCGACTGAAATACTCTCTCTGCTAAACATAATGGGACGACTCCAAGGTACCGACCTTGCAATCGTAGTAAGGGCTGCTGTTCTGAAACATAGAGGGCTTTTGACGGAATCTCTATCGATATTGGAACTAGGTCTTAGAGATGCTGGGCAATTTGGAAAACCAACACTCCTCTCTTTTTCAGCCTACATCGCCCAGGAAGCGGGGATGAATGATAGAGCAGCTGAATTTAGGGCAGATATTGTTAAAGACTATTCTGAGTCGTACGAATTTCCAGCTGCCGCCTTGGAATTAGCCAGATATAAGGGTGCGTCTGAAAACGGACGGGCTGAGGCTATTGTAATATTGGAAAATTTAATCATTTCTCGTCCAAACAGTGCTCTGGCACCTTTAGCTCGGCGAGAACTCCAACTCTTGGGGAGATTGTAAAGGATGAGAGCAATAATTGTATTAATCCAAATCCTTCTTTTCTTGCCAGCAAGTTCCGTAGAAAGTCAGTCACTATTGGTGCCTATGGATAGAGAACAGAAGAATCATCTCAAAGCTTATGGATTGGCCTATTGGGCGCTAGAGCAATATTCCGGTGCTGAGTGGCTCCTGAATTACAGAGGAGGATCTTTTCTCTTGCCAGACTTGGAAGGTATCAGACGAGAGGCTACCCTAAGTGGTGTGACCGTAGAATTTGTTACTGGATCTGGATTAGCATTAATTCGATCTGAGATTGCTGGATCCAATATGGAAACTGTCTCGTTAGAGAAAGCCCCTAAAATTGCTATATATACCCCTCCAAACAGTGCTCCATGGGACGATGCTGTCACTATGGCCTTGGAGTATTCAGGCATTCCTTATGAGACAGTTTGGGATCAGGAAGTTATGAATGGAGAATTATCGAATTATGAATGGCTCCATTTGCACCATGAAGATTTTACTGGGCAATATTCCAAATTTTTCATTACTTACGCTGGAGCTTCGTGGCTACAGGAAGAAGTACAGAGAAATCAAGAGGTCTCGGATCGGCTGGGATTTACTGATGTGCCGGCTCTTAAGAAAGCAGTAGCTCGCAAGATCCGAGCTTATGTAGAGGAAGGTGGATTTCTTTTGGCGATGTGTTCAGCAACAGAAACTCTGGAGTTAGCACTAGGTGCTGAGGATGTAGATATAGCTGCCACGTTTTCTGATGGAAATCCTCCAGACCCGGATGCTACAGAGAAGATGGATTGGTCTGCATCAATGGCTTTTTCCGACGCTAATGTGCAGACAGAAACTTCCATTAATTCCTTCAGTGATATAGATGGACATCAGGTGAACACTCCTTGGAGATTACAGCTAGGGGCTTTTTCTCTTTTTGAATTTTCTGCTAAATTCGATCCAGTACCCACAATGTTGACACAGAATCACACTGCGGTGATCCCAGATTTTTATGGCCTGACAACATCCTTCAGGGTGGATCGTTTGAAAGTGGGCACTTTGGTGTTAGCTCAAGAAGGCAATATTGCTAAATACATTCACGGGAATTTTGGAGAAGGGACTTGGACTTATTTCGGTGGACACGATCCCGAAGATCCCGAACATCAGATTGGTGACCCTCAAACCGATCTGGATCTCCACCCAGACTCACCTGGTTATAGATTGATACTCAATAACGTTCTTTTCCCAGCCGCAAAGAAGAAAAGACTTAAGACTTGAGTGAGAAACCTTCTTTTTGCTTGTCGGAATCTTCCAAGCAACTCGTTGCAGTAGGTGTGCAGCAGGCAAGAGGCCAATCAGTAGCTTTCTTGGCTGGACTAGATTCAGCAGACAACCTTATTGGGCCTAAAGTCGTAGCCCGCTCGAACTACGAAGCCATGGTTCAAGTAGCTCGAGATACAACGGAACCGGGTGTGCTTCTCATTAGTCATCTATCTGAAGATTTCTTGCCATCAGAGGCTGAAATTTTATTGGGGAAGCGTATTGAGAAGCACGGTCTTGGATTTGGGATTATATCCAGCGATGGTCAACGGATAAATATTTTGAATAGTCCTGCGAAAGCAGGTGAAGCTAAATTGTTACAAATAAATCGAATTGAAGAGCTCATCTCACCTTCCGGAAAGATGAATAAACTGCACAATAACTATGAAGATCGTCGTGGTCAGAGGGAGATGTTACGGCTGGTAGCTCGCACCTATAACAGAGGGGGGCTGGCCCTAGTCGAGGCGGGAACGGGAACGGGAAAATCTTTGGCATATCTTATCCCATCAGTTTTATGGGCACAGCAAAACCGTGAAGTAAGTGTCATTTCCACAAGTACGATCAACCTTCAACAGCAACTTGTCACTAAGGATATCCCTCTAGTGGAGAAATTGCTCGGGAAAAAGATCAGATGGGCACTTGTGAAAGGGAGGAATAATTATATATCTATCCGTCGATTGTACCTTGCCATGTCTAACGATCTCCTTCTTTTCGGCACAGAGCACTCAGAGGAGTTGAGAGAGATAGCTTCATGGTCAGAAGAAACCCTGGACGGATCTCTTTCAGATATGGCGTTTGTACCCAGCCAGAAAGTGTGGGATGAAGTGAAAAGTGATTCTGGAGTTTGTTTGGGTAGAGCTTGTCCCTCTTACCAAGAGTGCCATTACCAAAATGCTAGGAAGAGAGTGTCTAGTGCTCACTTGTTGGTAGTTAACCACCATATTCTTTTGTCTGACGCATAGGTCAAGG
>DUCW01000082.1:16399-17728 GCA_012959595.1 Gemmatimonadota bacterium | reverse complement strand
GATGGGATACTACGTGTGCTTCAACGCTTTAGTTACAAAGGTTTAGGATTGGTCCCTTCCATAAAGAATTCAATAGCAGATAGTGTTATTAGTCAAGAACTGGTGCAGGTCAAAAAAGGACTGGAAAATGAACTGAGCTCCAGCCTGCGTTTTGCAAAAGAAAATCTAGAACTATTCTTGGACAGTGTGGAGAGTGAGATTCATGTATTTTCTCCTGGATCATTCTATTGTGTTCCTTTTATCACAACTGAAGTGCCAGCAAACAGTATCATTTCAAAGGCTTCTGAACAGTTGGTTTCTAGCCTAGAAATCCTTAGAAATCAAACTATAGGGGTAAGGCAGAAATTAGAGTCGGGAACGTTAGGCATCGATGGAATGAATGGACGCATCCTGGATCTTATGAATCTGGAAACCAGGCTTAAAGAAATTACAAATTGCCTCCGCAAGATTTTTTCCGGTGATCATCAGGACGAATCTCATGTTAGATGGATCCAGTGGAGCAGGAGAACAGATAGAAATTTGCGTATGTATTCTGTACCTGTGGAATCGGGGGAAATCTTGAGGGATGCTCTATTCCTGAAAATGACCACATTGGTTTTGACATCTGCTACACTTACTACACAAGGATCTTTTGAGTTCATTCGGGGAAAAATTGGACTTGGAGCAAAAGAGTTGAAACTCTTGCCTGAAAAACTCACACCTACTGAAATGACACTGACGTCGGAGTTTGATTTCAACAATCAAGCTATTCTCGCGATTCCCACTGACTTTCCAGATGTTAGGACCTCGGGGGATTTGTACCACGAGAAGACCGCAGAGGCTATCCAGGAGGTGGTGTCACTTGCAAAGGGAGGGGTGTTGGTCTTGTTCACTTCTTGGGAATCCCTGAAAAAAGTCAGCAATTTACTCAGAGAATCATCGATCTCGGGAGTGTCTCTTTTGATCCAGGGTGAGGATACAAGGTCTAGGCTACTTAGCAAATTAACCCTGACTCAACAGGGTGTTCTTTTAGGTGTGGGATCTTTTTGGGAAGGGGTCGATGTACCAGGGTCTGCACTTCAAACCGTGATAATTCCCAGATTGCCATTTAGTGTGCCTACCACACCTGTCAATGCGGCCCGTATCGAACAGATTTTGTTAAATGGAGGGAATTTTTTCAAAGATTTGTTGTTGCCCACAGCGACATTGAAATTAAAGCAAGGATTTGGCCGATTGATTCGATCTTCTACTGATCGAGGGGTCGTGGTTATACTGGATAAAAGAATGGCAATCCAATCCTATGGTCGCCACATGATGGATTCACTGCCACCTGCAGAAGTAATATCAGGT
>DUCW01000082.1:1218-16369 GCA_012959595.1 Gemmatimonadota bacterium | reverse complement strand
GGAGTCGATTAAGAAGAGTCTCCAGAAGTTTTATGAGTTGGATGAATAAGGTGTGCAACACTATCTTGTACAAATGGTGATTTGTTTTGGGTGAACGTATTCTGCTGTTTTATAGGAAACAAATTTCGAATAAGCTAAAAAAGAGAGAGGCGAATAGAATATGACACGTGTTTTAGGAGTACTGATAGGGCTGGTGATCCTAGCTCTAGCAACTGTAATGCTAGGAGACTCCTTGGAGGGATGGAATAACGGGTACTCTGATATTGGATTTTGGTGGGGGGTCATCACTTTATTCCTTACGATAGGGGGAGTTTCGGCTATCGTAGGTACTTTGATACACACTGATGGCAATCAACCCATTCCTATTTTAAGTGGTTTCAAGAAAGGTTTGATTCTATTCTATCAGGGAGTGGAAAAACCTTCCATGACTGATGAAGAGTGACTTGAATTCGAAGGGAAATTTCGTGCGACCTTCTAAGATAGTTTGCGTGGGCAGGAACTATCGTGCCCATGCTGAAGAATTGGGCAATGAGGTACCTAAAGAACCTTTACTTTTCCTTAAGCCTCCGTCGAGTATCATTGGTGACGGTGATCCAATTATAATTCCAAAAGGGGTCAAGGAGGTCCACTATGAGGGTGAAATAGGTGTCAGGATAGGCTGTTCTGGACGTTATATTTCTTCGACAGAGGCTTGGTCATTTATTGATGGCATTATGCCTGTCAACGATGTTACGGCCCGCAAGATACAACGTGCTGAAAATCAGTGGTTCAAAGGAAAAGGATTTGACACTTTTTGTCCCATCGGTGGTGTTGTTTCAACAACTCCAGATGAGTTTGAGGAATTAGTTGTAGTGACAAGGGTAAATGGAATTGAACGTCAAAGAGGGGCGGTCTCAGAGATGATTTTTTCTGTCCCATTTCTGATATCCTATATCTCCAAAGTAGTGACTCTTGAAAAAGGAGACATTGTAGTGACTGGAACGCCAGCCGGTGTAGGCACTCTCTCTGTTGGAGATAGGGTTGAAATCGAAGTGATAGGTAGGAGTATTTTAAAGAATAGTGTTTCCAAGGAATATGGGCATGATTAAAAGAAGTCAGAAATTCGTGAATTTGCCGGATTACCCTTTATCCGATTTAGCAGATACAAAAACTAACCTGATTGCAAGAGGGGTGGAAATCATTGATTTGGGTGCTGGAGATGCAGATCTAAGCCCACCAATTGAAGTGATTCAAAGTCTTTCAGAAGCTTGTCGTCAAGTCGAAATGTCTCGTTATTCTTTTCAAATTGGTCTGCCTTCTTTCAGGGAAGAAATAGCCAATTGGATGAAAAATAGATTTGGGACTAAATTGGATCCATATCGGGAGATACTGCCTCTGCTCGGTTCTAAGGAGGGCATTGCTAAACTTCCGTTGGCATTCATGGATCCTGGGGAAGTAGCCGTGGTACCAGACCCTGGTTATCAGTCCTACCTAGGTGGTGTAATTCTGGCAGGCGGAAGACCGCTTCTAGTACCATTATTGCCAGAAGAAAACTTCCTAATCCCTCTCGATGGATTTCAGCCTGATATTTCCTCCCAAATTCGATTGCTTTATCTGAATTATCCCAACAATCCAACCACTGCAGTGGCTCCTTCTGAATATTTGCAAAAAGCTGTTGAATTCTGTCAGAAGACTAGATCAGTTCTAGTTCATGATCATGCTTACAGTGAGATTGCTTTCGATGGTTACCGGCCATCTAGTATCTTGGAAATAGAAGGAGCTAAGGATGTCTCATTAGAATTCCACTCGTTCTCTAAGACTTACAATATGACGGGCTGGCGTCTCGGCTGGGTGGCAGGAGGTGCTGACTTAATCTCTGCATTGACTAAAGTCAAAACATTTATGGATACGGGTCCTTTCAAGGCCATTCAAGCTGCTGGTGTAACAGCTCTGAAAATCCACGAAAAATGGATGCCAGAGAATGTAGCGATATTTCAGTCTCGCAGGGATGTAGCGGTGGAGAGTTTTACCAAAGTGGGTTTCTCTGTCACTAAGCCAAAAGCTACTATGTATTTGTGGGTACCAATCCCAGGAAAGGAAGGTTCGATTAGCTTTGCAAAAAGAGCATTAGAGCAAGAGGGTGTGATTGTGTTACCCGGTGCTGGATTGGGTTCGGGTGGTGAAGGTTTTTTCCGCATAGCATTGACTGTGGAAGATAGACTGATGAGAGCTGCTGCGAGAAGGTTGGGGCGATTGATAGACAGATAGAGTTGTTGCTCGTGCGGGTATATGTTCAGGAATATGTGGTTCATCAAGTAAAGTCGGAGGATCACAAAGTGCGATGAAGAATCTGAGAGCATTGATGTACATTGACGACGGGAGGAATAGAACGAATTTCCGCCGTACCAATCTCAACCGTCGATCGATGGTTGGAGGCCTTTTGGTGTCCGCCGTTCTGCATGGCATCCTTATCTTTATCTATTCTTTAAGTATGGAAGACTGGTATCTCGGGGAAACGGTTTCAGTCCGAGAAACAGTCTCCGGTTCGATTGATGGGATCAGGGTAGTCAGAATAATTGAAACCGATTTATTGGAAACCGAATCCGACCTTCCGGAGGAAATCGTAGAAGATCCGGTTTTAGATGTAGATGTGATACCCCAGGAATTGGATCAAGAAGGAAATGAGGACATTGGGAGCATCGAGTTACGCCTACGAGCATCGGAAGTATTGAGGGTAAAAAATTCCGATGACCGATTATGGAGGAAAGCTCAACCCGAAGTTTTCCAGCTAGATGAGACTGAAATTATGGAGCTTATGTTGGCAGGTCGTCTAGAAATATGGGTGGACTCAGTCTACAGGGCGATGGAGGCGGAAAATGCACTTACGGACTGGACCAAAACCGATTCCGAAGGGAAAAGGTGGGGTGTCAGTCCTGGCAGGCTGCATATGGGTGATGTTTCAATCCCTCTTCCTATCTATTTCGGGGGGAATAGCTGGCAACGTGAGCGTAGCACTAGAAGGGCCTGGGAGGATAGAGATATTATGAATGCTAGCAGAGATGCATCAATCAGGAGAAGTTGGAGAGAAAGAGCAGAAGCTATAAGAAGAAGAAAGGACCGGGAAAGAGCAGGAACATTAGTGCGCCCAGACACTATCGGTAAGTGGTAGTTATCTGAGAGTCTAATACTAATGAAACATCTCATCTAGAACTGTTTGATGGTGTTACATTCCTATTAGTTTTTTGATTGCGACGAAGCATTTCAAAGGTTTTGGAAGATGAAAATATGATAGATTGGAGATACAGTGGCTGAACCACTTCCACCGAGGTTCGATCCTGGAAATATAGAGGAAGGTTGGATTCAATTTTGGAATGAGAATGGGTGCTTCTCGGTTGATCCAGACACAGTCGTTGATTCTGGCGTAGATCCATATGTGATAGTTATTCCTCCACCAAACGTTACTGCAGTACTTCACATAGGACACAGTCTCAACAATACCATACAGGATGTACTGATACGCTGGCGACGAATGCAGGGGAGGGTGGCCCTTTGGGTCCCAGGAACCGACCATGCAGGAATAGCAACCCAGAATATGGTAGAAAAACAACTAGCCCAGGAGAATTTGTCCAGAGGCGATTTGGGCCGTGATGATTTTGAAGCAAGAGTCTGGGATTATGTAGATAAAACAGGAGGGAGAATACTAGAACAATTGAGAACCATTGGTTCCAGTTGTGATTTTGATAGGACTCGGTTTACTCTGGATTCAGGATTGAGTGATGCCGTCCGGGAAGTCTTCGTACAACTTTATGAGAAAGATCTTGTTTATAGAAGCGAGTATATAATCAATTGGTGTCCCAGGTGTTTGACTGCCCTGGCTAACGAGGAAGCAGAGAGTAGCGAAGTTGAAGGCAAACTATATGAATTGAAGTATCCATTGGCGAAAGAAGCCTGGAATGCCGCTAGTGAAGCACACGACAGAGGAGTTGATACTCTAGGTCATTTGTCCGACGGAGGTTGGTATATCACGCTATCGACCACTCGTCCTGAAACTATGTTGGGAGACACCGCTGTAGCGGTCAATCCTAAGGACCGACGATATGAAGGTTTGGTGGGTGCTAATATAGACGTTCCTCTCACTGGCAGATCTATAACTATTGTAGCAGACGATTTTGTGGATCCGGAATTTGGATCTGGTGTAGTCAAGGTGACTCCAGCTCACGATCCCAATGATTTTGAGATTGCACAGCGTGCCGGCTTAGAGATGATCAACATTTTTACTCCAGAAGCTAAACTCAACGAAAATGTCCCTGAAGAATTTAGAGGTTTAAGCTCCTCAAAAGGGAGAGAAAAAGTATTGGATTCTTTGCGGGAACTGGATCTATTGGGTCGAGTTTCAAACCATGTACATGCCGTTCCTCACTGCTACAGATGTCACACGGTTGTGGAGCCTCGATTGAGTTTGCAATGGTTCGTTAGGATGAAACCTTTGGCGAAACCCGCGCTGGAAGCTTCCAGGGACGGTACGATAACATTCACTCCTGACCATTGGCAAAAAGTTTACGAGAGATGGATGGAAGAGATTAGAGACTGGTGTATTTCTAGGCAATTATGGTGGGGACATAGAATTCCAGTTTGGTATTGTGATGACTGTGGAGAGACGATTGTAGCACGAAAAGATCCGCACGACTGTGAGTTCTGCGATAGTGTGAATCTCACACAAGATCCTGATGTATTAGATACATGGTTTTCTTCTTGGCTCTGGCCTTTCTCAGTTTTTGGATGGCCGCAAGAAACCACAGATCTGAAGGCATTTTATCCCACCAACGATATGGTCACAGCACCAGAAATATTGTTTTTCTGGGTAGCTCGAATGGTCATGGCTGGGTATGAATTTATGGGAGAAGCTCCATTTACTCGAGTCTATCTACATGGAACGGTCCGTGACAAGCAAGGTCGCAAGATGTCTAAATCTCTGGGGAATGGGGTAGACCCAATGGAGGTAGTGGATTTATTCGGAGCAGATGCATTACGATTCACCCTGATTTCCAGTAGTGGTGTCGGAGGAGACATAAAACTGGACCACGAAGACCTAGGATCTTCTTTTTCAACGGGTCGAAATTTTGCCAATAAACTTTGGAATGCAGGACGTTTTGCGTTGATGCGCTTAGGAGACGATGAGGTCAAGAATATTTTAGATGTGCGTGGTTCTTTAGAGGTGGAGGACAGATGGATTCTATCTAGGTTGCAACAAACAGTTACGGAAGTGACCCGGGGCCTTGATGATTTCAGATTTCACGAAATATCAGACCGCTTGTATCATTTTATATGGGGAGATTTTGCTGACTGGTATTTGGAACTGGTGAAGGCCCGATTGACGAGGGAAGATGACGCATCTTATCATGCAGCTCGCTCTACTTTGGTCACTGTGCTGGATGAAATATTGCGGTTGCTCCATCCCATAATGCCATTTGTGACGTCTGAGCTTTGGAGTCAACTACCAATCCCCCAAAACACAGAAAAGTCTGAAACGCTGGCTGTCGCTGATTGGCCGCAAGCACAAAAAGATTTTGTTGATGAACAGGCGGAGATGAACTTGAATCAGATCCAGGAGTTGGTCACCCAGATAAGAAGCTTAAGGAAAGAATATGGTGTGGGAGAAAAAATCCAGGTTGATTTACAAATAAGTGGAGCAAGGACCGCACTAACTGAACTATTGATTGCTAGGCCTGAGATTTTAGGTAAAATGGCCAGAGTAGGAGAAATTCAGGTCAATGCGATTTCTAAAGGCTCTGGTGCCGATACAGTACTTAAAGATGGAACAGAGATAGTCATTCCTCTCGGAGGAGTGATTGATCTTGCGAAGGAATGTGAGAAGGTGAGGACAGAGATCTTACGATTAGAGCTTTTAGTTGAAGGTGTGCGGAAGAAATTATCAAACGAAAAATTTCTTTCTGCAGCACCGGTGGATGTTGTCGAAAAGGAAAGGTTGAAGGAGGACAGTTTTCTCCAGCAACTGGCTGTACTCAAGAAAAAAAGGAGCAATTTGAGTGATGTCTGAGGACGTGGCAATGTTTCAGGAGATGTTTCGATCATTAGAGTCGTGACCAAGCACATTCTCCACCTGATAATCTTAGCCTTGATCTGGGTTGGCTGTGCCAGGCCAGGAGCACCTATTGGAGGCCCCGTGGACAGAGTCGGACCTCAAGTGGTAGCTACTACCCCCGAAAGTTTTGCAGTTCTGAACGATTTTGATGGATTAATTCAGTTGCAGTTCGATGAACGAATCAGTGAAACGGTCAGCTCCGGGACTCTTCAGGAAACCGTTAAGATATCACCCATGCTGGGTGATATCAAAGTCACTCACGGCAGTCGAAGCCTAGAGGTGGAAATGGAAGGCGGCTTTCCTGATGATATGGTTTATAGGGTGACCGTTCTTCCAAGGATAAGGGATCTTTTCCAGAATGCGATGCCCTATCCATTCGAATTCTTGTTCTCGACTGGTGCAGAAATGATACCCAGTGTTGCGGCGGGGCTGGTGACAGATGGCATAACTCTGAGACCTCTTGGTGGAACTACTGTTTTGGCTACGACTGACTTTGATACTGAGTTAGATTCAGTCAAAGAATCGGAGCTAAGGCATATCGCTATTACTGATAGTAGTGGAGTTTATGCGTTTCGTTACTTGCCTGCGGGAGACTATTCCATCATTGCTTTTGTAGACGAAAATAGAAACAATAATCCAGAATTAACGGAACCTGTTGCACGGAGTTACTTGATCGTTACCGCGAATGACACTGTATTTTCGGATATGCGGGTATTACGGCCCGATAGCACCCCTCCTGAATTAAGTGCTGTAGGAGTAGTCGATTCTTTGACATTATTGATCGAATTTGACGATTATTTGAATCCTGAACAGGATTTGGCCGAAAATGTCAGCACAACCTTTTCTTCGGATTTCTCTACTGGCCTAGGAATAGCGGAAATCTTGAGTGAACATGAGTACAATTTACGAGAAGTGACGCTTAGTGACGCTTTATCCAGTGTGGATAGTGGAGATATAAGTCTATCACCTGATTCAACTGAAAAAGTTAATGCTAACGAATCCAAAATTCCCAGTAGAAATGTTTATCTTATTTTGATTGAACCGATAAGCTTAGGAGTTACTTATGAGATTGCAATCTCTGGCTTAGAGAATGTCAATGGTACGGGTCTAGGGGGGGGGGTAGAAAAGATTATGCTTGATTCACTCGAGATACCAGGAGATACCCTTAGACTCTTCGGCAGTGTTTGTTATGAATGATAAGCTTCGTCAGATTCCATCGATTGAGTTGATCATGCAGTCTGACCATTTTAAGGAAATTTTACGGGATCACTCTCGTTCTCTGGTTTTAAGTGCCCTGCAAGAGGAGATAGAACTGTTGCGGAATCGAATACTTAGTGGGGAATTCCAAGACATGATTGGACAAACAGGAGCCTTCGCTGATTCGGTTCGGACAAAACTACGAGACTCTACAAGGATATCTTTATGTGAGATTTTGAATGGAACTGGTGTCATTCTACATACAAATCTCGGCAGGGCTATACTTTCCAAGTATGCACTAGAAGCAATGAACTCTATTTCTGGTTGTTACTCCAATCTAGAATACGATGTGAACAAGGGTGTGAGGGGATCTAGATACGACCATTGCTCTAGACTCCTGAAGGAATTGACTGGAGGAAAGTCCGCCCTAGTTCTCAACAACGGTGCAGCCGCACTCGTCATGGTTCTGCGGAGCATGGCCTTGGACAAGGAAGTCTTGGTGTCTCGAGGAGAACTCGTAGAGATAGGAGGAGGATTCAGAATTCCGGAGATATTGGAATGTTCGGGAGCTCGGTTGACTGAAGTGGGTAGTACCAACAGGACTCGAATAGAAGATTACAGAGAAGCGGCGGAGAATGGCGATCCCGGTCTGATTCTCAAGGTTCACCGGTCTAATTTCAATATTACGGGTTTTACTGAAGAAACCTCTTTGGCTTCGCTGATCGATTTGGGTAAAGAGGTGGGACTACCCGTTGTGCATGATTTGGGTTCTGGTTTACTTTTAGACCCTTCGCTTCTTGGGTTGCCGCCCGAACCTACACCCAAAGAAAGCTTAAATCAGGGTGCAGACATTGTGATATTCTCTGGAGATAAACTTCTAGGGGGCCCTCAAGCAGGTATTTTGGTGGGTAGTGGAGTACATTGGGTTGAAGGAATGCAGAAGGATCCGCTTTGTAGAGCTTTGAGGGTTGATAAAATGACCTTGACAAGCCTTGAGGCTACTCTTTTATTATATAGAGATCCAGAAGTAGCCTTGGTTGAGATTCCCGTTCTAAGGATGTTGACAGCCTCATTGGATAAACTGACTGAAAGAGCGACTGTTCTGGCCGAAGCATTGATAGATGCCGCTGTAGACGTAAACCTCAAGGAGTGTTTTTCTGTTATGGGAGGTGGAACTTTTCCGGGCTTTGAAATTCCCAGCATCGGATTAGTGATAGAACTTCCTGGTTGCACTCCCAATAGATTGTCGGACAAACTTAGAGGTCTACCAGTCCCTCTGGTGGGTCGTGTAGAAAAGGACAAGTTATTGATCGATCTTCGTACGATTTTGGAAGAACAAGACCAGCAAGTAATGGAGTGTTTGTCCATCTCGCTCACTTAAGAGTTTCTGGTACTTGTGAGGAACATTACTAACAATGTTGATGAAGTTCAGGATGTCGAGAAGGGGATTGCTGCTGCCGTTGACCTGCCTCACCCAGGTCTGTATTTTTCAACATTCTTAAAGCAACCATCAACTGAGCTGAGATAAAATGGAAAGTATTGGAACGTTGCTGGTGTTGACAACTGGGGCGGTAGAGAAGGTAGACGAGTTCATAAAGGATCATGGAGGGGCCGACACCACTGGTTTGAGGGTTGCGGTCTTACCGGGCGGTTGTTCAGGGTTTCAATATGGCTTGAACGTTGAGGACGCCCCTGAGTCAGACGATGAAATATTAGATATATCTGGCGTAAGAATTTTCGTCGACCCATTCAGTGCACAATATTTGGACGGGATAGAAATCGACTACGTTTCTAGTATGATGGGTTCGGGTTTTACTTTCTCTAATCCAAACGCCACTGGTGGCTGTGGATGTGGAAGCTCCTTCACTGCTTAGGGATCTGTTGGAGTGTGGCCGTAGATTCTCATTCAATAATACGAAACCCGTTGTATTGTTCTGTACCAAACAATTCAGTTATTCAGTACTTACCTAATTGACACTATCGGTTTCCTCAATGCTTATCGAAACATTTACGGGTGGTCAGTTTCTCCAAAACGGATATCTTGCACTGTGCGAGGAAACTAGGGAAAGTGTGGTTATTGATCCGGGAGCGGCGGCCCCACAAATCGTAGCGAACTTGCAGAACACGGGAAGTTCGGTCACTGCGATTATCTTGACGCATGGCCATTTTGATCACATCGAAGGATTGCACCAGATGAGAGAATGTACAGATGCGCCGGTGTACATGCACTCACTAGACACTGACCTTTTCGAAAATTTTCCTGCTCAGGCGGCACAGTTCGGTGTTCAGAGAGATGCGTTGAGCCTTCCAGACAAGGAACTCAAAGGTGGTGAAGCGGTTACTTTTGGTAGACTCTCACTAGAAGTGTTTCATACCCCTGGTCACTCTCCAGGACACGTCATCTTTGTCAATGAATCCGAAGAGGTTGCTTTTGTTGGAGATTTAATTTTTAGAGGGTCGGTAGGACGAACAGATCTTCCGGGTGGTGATTCAAAAATGTTGTTTGACAGTATTCAGAAGCACATTCTAACGATGCCTGATCATTTGAAACTTTTCACCGGACATGGCCCGGCTACTACAGTCGGTCAAGAGCGTGATACTAATCCATTCTTGACGGGAAATTTCATGGATAACAACTTGTGAAGGAAGCTCTGCAAATTGCTGTTTTTGCATCTGGTGGAGGCACGAATTTTCAAGCTCTGTTGGATTATGAACATAAGTCGGCATACAACATTGCCTTGTTGATTACCAACCACCAAAATGCGGGTGCATTAGAGAGGGCGGAGAAGTGGGGGAAAGAATCAAAAGTGATAGAAGAGTTAGGGAGACCGGATCAAGAAGTAGCCCTGGAAATGCAGTCTGCCTTGGAAGACTGCCAGATAGAATTTATCGCCCTGGCAGGTTATTTGAGGAAAATTTCTCCGTTATTGGTATCCCGTTATCCCCGGCGTATTGTAAATATTCATCCAGCCCTACTTCCCTCCTTCGGAGGTCGGGGCATGTATGGTAAATATGTGCATGAAGCAGTGCTTAAGTCGGAGAAAAAAATCACTGGTCCTACTGTGCATTACGTGGGAGACGGTTACGACACTGGTGAGATTATAGCACAAGCTTCAGTGCCGGTCCTGGATGGGGATGACTGGCAGACACTAGGGAATAGGGTTCTAGCGGCAGAACATCAGTTGTACCCAGCTGTGGTAGATCAGCTGTGTAGAACTGTTGCAGCCGATGAGGGTATCGGGAAGGAGAACATCCCTTGATCGCTTGCAAGATTTGCATTCCAGTGCTTGAAATGATTCACCTAAGAGGCAGTATATTGATATGAATAAGAAGGCTCTACTAAGTGTTTCCGATAAGACGGGAATCCAGAAATTCGCCCAGGCTCTTACAGAAATGGGATGGGAAATTCTGTCCACCGGTGGTACTAGTAAAGTGCTTCGTGCGGCCGGAATCCCAGTCACAGATGTTACTGAGATCACAAACCACGATGAGATAATGGAGGGTAGAGTCAAGACTCTTCATCCAGCCGTCCACGCCGGGATTTTAGCTCGAAGATCGTGCGAAGAAGACCTTTCAACATTGGAAACCTATGGGTACGGGGCAATCGATTTAGTGGCTGTGAATCTATACCCATTTGAAGAAACCATTAAGGATGTTTCAATAACCATGTCTGCGGCTATGGCCCAGGTGGATGTGGGTGGTCCCAGTATGCTCCGTTCTGCCGCTAAAAATCACAAGAATGTTTGGGCTCTGGTTGATCCAGACGACTATGAAATGGTTTTGTCCAGGATTCGAAAGAACGGTTCTGGATTAGTAGAGGTGCGTCGAACTTTAGCTTCTAAGGTTTTCCAGCACCTAAGTGCCTACGATTCCTGCATTGCAGAATATCTTTTCACGGAATCAGGGGAAGAAGTCGGGTATCCGTCAGAATTAACTTTCGAGGGACATCTCATCGAAGAATTGAGATATGGTGAAAACCCTTCACAGAGAGCAGCTTTTTATTCAATTGGTGATGGTCGGCATGGCCTAACTGCTCTTAAACAACTGCAGGGGAAACCCTTGTCATATAACAACATCTTGGACTTGGATGGTGCTCTATTATCCTTGTCTCCATTTGCTCATTCACCCGATCCAGTAGTTTGTATAGTCAAGCATACAACGCCTTGTGGAATAGCTCGAGGCGATACTGTAGTAGATGCTTATCTTGGAGCTCATGGGTGTGATCCGCAGAGTGCATTTGGATCGGTTATTTCTGTCAATAGAGAAATAGACTCCAATGCCGCTGAAGCAATGTCAGAGTTGTTTGTCGAATGTATCATTGCACCTAGCTATTGTTCCAGTGCAATCGACATTTTCGCAAAAAAGAAGAATCTACGACTGATGGTTGCAGGCTCTAGTGCTAGCCCTAATTCTGAACAACCAGGGAGTGTGAACCGATCAGGATTGGATGCTAGTGTAGAGGATACCACTAAGTTTTTAGCCGAATATGGAAGGCTCCCAGAACCAGGGACATTCAGGAGTATTTATGGGGGATTTTTAGTGCAAGATCCAGCACCTATTCCATTTTATGGATCTGTGTATGATGAATGGGAAGTAGTCACGGAAGCTTCGCCAACTCCGGACGAATTGGATGACTTGGATTTTGCCTGGTCTTGCGTTTTTGGTGTAAAATCGAATGCCATTGTTTTGGTCCGATCAGGAGCAACAATAGGAATTGGATCCGGACAGATGAGTAGGGTGGATTCTTCCAGAATAGCAGTTTGGAAGGCCAATGATGTTGGAGCTACTTTGGAGGGATCGGTTTTAGCTTCTGATGCTTTTTTCCCTTTCCGTGACGGAGTTGATGCAGCGGTTGAAGCCGGTGTCCGATCAATTATTCAACCAGGTGGTTCTATCAAGGATAAGGAAGTAATCAGAGCTGCCAATGAACACGGTATATCCATGGTGTTCACTGGAAGCCGTTCATTTCGGCACTAGGAAGTGAGAAGTTTCTATAACTTCCATCAAGAGATTGTTGGAGGGGTGGCAGAGTGGCTTAATGCACCAGTCTTGAAAACTGGCGTCCGAAAGGACTCGTGGGTTCGAATCCCACCCCCTCCGTTTCGAGGAACTATGTGATCTAGAATTGCCTCCTACTGCTTCTAACTCTGTTCCTTTGTTGGGCGGCTATTTGTACCAACCTCCTCAACTCTGTGATAGGGCTAGTGTGATCGTCGACTTGGAGTCTTAGGGCGGTGTTATTATTTAGCCAGACTCCTCCATCTTCTTGAACGATCAGCATTGCGGCCGATTGCATTCCTCTTGTGTCTCCACCTGCTTCCTGCCCAGATTCTAGTGCGGCCAGGAGACGGAAAGATAGGTGGCCAGTAGTGTTTTGGAAGGTTTCTACCATATTTTGGACTACTTCAGGTCCTGCTAATATATTGCCTTGAGCTGAAACGTTATTCCCGATTAGGTGGCCTGCCCAATCACTTGCCTGAAGGCCGGTGTGGGTAGCTACTTCACCCCTGAAATTCATGACCGAGAATTGACGGCCCTGGATTGTCCAGCCTTTTGGACGAGGGTCTGGATCGTTCCCTAGTATTTTGGAAACAACTGAGGTTGGAGATAGGCCCTGCTGTAACATTTCCAATCCTTGGGGTCCGTAACTAACATCTACAATTGCTTGGGTGGCTACCATTCCCACCCCTGCTTCACCCCAAAGGACTCCGTTTCCCACTGAAAACACACGAGATTGCACAGCTCCGCCGATTTCTCCTGTTTCAGGGTCGTACCCAAGGATGGAAAAGGTCGCCACAGGCGGCCATCCTGAATCCAAAGAATTCTGGGCTTCCAGGTTAAGGGGACTGGACAACATTGCTATCTTCGCCATTAGAACTATTGCTAGGATACTGATTGCTTGGCTAAGTGAATTCATCTGCCACTGTGCTCCTTATGGGATACAACCATTGTCTGGCCTGATCGGAATTTAGATATCTGAAAGTATGATCTGATTCGTGTTGTTACAACACGGGTGTGGAATTGCGCATTGAGTAGATCTAGTTTTATATCTGTTAAAGTGATAACGGAAGTACTGATCTCAAAGGTAGGGTGTCTGTGAGAACTAAAATTATTTCTCTTTTTACAACAATATGGTGGGTGGGGTTGTTAGACCTGTGGACAAAGCGATGGGCTCTTGCCAACCTGAGTTTGGGTCCTGTATCTGAATTCATGGGTGGCTTTGTCCCGCTGACGCTAGCTTTCAACAAGGGTGCTGCCTTTGGAATCTCAATTGGCAGTGATTCCCGATGGTTATTTGTTCCACTGAGTATAGTTGCACTAGGCCTGCTCATTCACATACTGCAAAAGTCAGCACAAGAGGATTATCTTCGTATACTTGCTTGTTCTTTTGTAATCGCTGTAGAAAGGACGACTTGATGGGAAATCTCTATGATAGGATCCGATGGACTAGAGGGGTTGTAGACTTTATCGGTCCTGTAGATCTAGGGTTCATGCTGTGGCCAATCTTTAATGTGGCCGATATGGCTATATCATGTGGAGCTTTTCTGCTGGCCATATCCTTCTGGAAGGAAGAAAACGAATTAGCACAAACGTTACCAAACCATGAGGGGACAGGGTCTACACAGTAGTGCTTTCCTGCCCCCTCTGTTTAGCCGGAGAGTTCAACGAAACAGTTCAAGGTAGTACTCCTAAAGTATCAGATGTTCTTTGAGGTCTTTATCGGACACATGTAATCTGAATTTATCGACTTCAGAATGTTTGGTGTCAATGAGTTTGCCATGCACATCTTCTCCGAGAGCTTCCTTTAAAAAGTTACTCCCTTCTGCTACTTCAACGGCCTCAAAGAGGTCATGTGGAAGGGCTTGGATATTCAATTTCTTACGATCAGCGTTACTAAGTTTATAAAGGTCCATTGTCATCTCTTCCGGGAGCTTCGTCTCATTGGCCAGTCCATCTAACCCAGCAGAAAGCATGACGCTAAAAGCTAGGTAGGGGTTGCAGGTGGCATCCGGGAATCGCAATTCCATTCGAGTAGCTACTTCCTTGCCGGGCTTGTATAGAGGAATTCTGACAGATGCCGAACGGTTTCTTTCTGCCCATGCTATGTAAACAGGAGCTTCATATCCTGGTACAAGTCTTTTATATGAGTTATAAGTCTGGTTGGTAACAAGTGCGATTTCACGTGCATGGTCAAGAATGCCGGCAATGAAGCGTTTAGCAGTGCCACTTAAATGTTGGGGATCATTTTTGTCGTAGAATGCATTTGTGCTCTCATCTTTGAAAATAGACAAATGCACATGCATTCCACTTCCGTTCTCATTTGGCAGTGGTTTTGGCATAAATGTGGCAAAGACTCCACAACGTCTAGCGATTTCTTTTACGACGTATTTATAGGTTTGAAGATTGTCTGCCATCCGGAGTGCTTCCTGATAGCGGATGTCGATTTCGTGTTGGGAGGGCCCCACTTCTGAGTGATGATATTCAACGGGAACACCCATCGATTCTAGGGCGAACACTGTGGCCTCTCTGACGTCGTCACCAACATCTGTAGGGTTGATATCAAAGTAACCCGCTTGGTCTAGGAGAGCAGGGCCTGAATTGTCCTTAAAGTAGAAGAATTCTGCTTCAGGGCCGATGTTCATGTGAGAGAATCCATGGTCACTTAGGCGTTTTAAATTTTGAGCCAAGATCACCCTTGGACAAGATTGATAGGGTGCACCGTCGGGTGTGCATATTTTGGCGAACATGCGCATAGACTTTGAGCCACCCGGTCGGAATGGAAGCACTTGCGCAGTGGAAGCGATGGGAAAAGCCAGAGGACGGCAAGCTGCAGAGCGTGAAGAACTTAGAGATGCGGCGCATTGCAGAGCA
>DUCW01000082.1:0-1208 GCA_012959595.1 Gemmatimonadota bacterium | reverse complement strand
TTCATGGATGCGGCGGTATCCCTGTATTGAAGACCCGTCAAATCCCATCCCTTCACTGAAAGCACTCGAAAGTTCCTTAGGTGTAATGGAAAAAGATTTGAGAAACCCGATCATGTCTGTAAACCAGATTCTGATGGATGAAACGTTGTACTCCTTTACATAATTAAGGACTTCTTCGGAGGAGCTGAATGAGAGCCCATGTTGGCAGTCCATTTCGTTGACATGGTCTTCCATGTCTGCACGAAAATCTTCTACTTCGTATAACCAGGAATTTTGGTTCATTGATAAAACTCCTCTAAGGAATGATGTTGGGAAAAAGTTTTGGTGATTGGAGGAATCACCTGGAGTGGTGTGTCCATGAGGGCTAAATTTCTGGGGTCAGTCACCCTACAGTCTAGTGGTTTGATCCCAACTGACTGTCTCAAAATACTCAATCGGACCGCCTTGCACGGCAAGAGTAACCTTGGCACGTGCGATGATATCTACGTAAAGGTCAGGTGTCAAGTTTGCTCCCCTTCGCCATGTCCGGTAAAGATCCAGTTGCTGATATGATATTTACATGTCAATTTCGATAGACGGGACATCGAAGGGAATTTTTATCTAATCAAAGAGTACATGAAAATGTGGGAATTGCTTAGTAGCATTCGGGTCAATAATACATCCTTGGACTGGATTATCGCGGGTCTAGTATTCTTAAGCGTGGTCCTAGTGCTCAGGTTAGCCATAAGCACCGTTGCAGCCAGAGTCGCCTCAATTTCCAAGAAGACGGAAACCAAGCTGGACGATATGATTTCCAGTTGCTTAGAAAATGTCAAATCCATTTCCATCGTTTTTTTTGGCTTTTATTTGGGATCTTTGTTCCTAAGTCTTCCGTCTGTGTTCGATGATCTTCTTCAAAGTGGTTTGATCTTGGTTCTCCTCTTGCAGGGAGCCCTGTGGGCGAACGCTATAGTAAATCATATCTTGGAGGACTGGGCTGGTAAAAAATACTCTGGGGACAGTACGATTTCGACTGCACTGAGCTCTATAGGATTTCTTGTGAGGGGTGCAGTGTGGTCGATGTTTTTGATGTTGGCTTTAGATAATGTGGGACTAGATATAGGTCCCTTGATTGCTTCTTTGGGTATAGGAGGTGTGGCCCTCGCCCTTGCTCTCCAAAATGTTTTAAGTGATCTGTTTGGCTCCTTCTCAATCGTTTTTGATAAGCC
>DUCW01000081.1:3399-4441 GCA_012959595.1 Gemmatimonadota bacterium | reverse complement strand
ATGTCTAATCGGGGGTTTCACAGTACTCCTCTGAAAGAATACGATGGTGATATTTTTGACTGCGTGGTGCTTGACGGGAGCAATGTTATCACCGTAAGTACTCCAACAACAAAGGGCAATAGGAGGAGTTTATCGGTCTCTAGGCTGGTTCGTACCCTACAAGCCGTTCAGAAACTTGGCTGGCCCACCCTAGTTGGGATGAAAAGGAGAACATTTCGCTTCGCAGTGTCATCTAAGAATAGTAATCTTGGAAAGAAAGACCGAGAGATTTTGGATGAATTGCATGATAGCGGTGTACTATCTCTAATCTCAGATGAAAGGGATGACGACTGGCTAATTCGAGCCTCTGTGGACAACAACGGTTGGATACTGAGCAATGACCGGTACCTGAAAGAGGTCAAGAAACTAGCCAAGAAAAAGAGCTATGAATTGGCTAATGAGATTAACAAGAGAAGGTGTGTATTGGAATTCATCGGCTCAGAACCAGTTTTCCTTCTGCCTGCTAATTTTGCCTCAATGAGCCTGACTTCGACATCGAAGAGAGAGATTGTTGAACGGGCGGTTCGCAGTATGACAGAAGTTCAAACGAGGGTGATTGGCGACAATGGTGAATATGGGCTCGCAATCCCAGTTGGTAAGCCCGTAGGTAGGGCATTGCTCGGGGAAGTCGCGAAAGATGAGGAGGTAAGGGGGATATCGCGAGTGCATTTCATCCTCAACTACACCAACGGAGTTCTGACAATAACCGACTTGGGCTCGATGAACGGCACAGTGGTCAACGGACTTTCAATCGCACCGAACTTTCCCTGTGAGCTTTCTACCGAGGAAGTTAGCAGTTTGCAAATTGGTAGTATTGAGATAAAGATTCAGTATGATGTGTAATCATATTCCCGTTTGCTTTGGTGAAGGGGGGAAGAACTCCAGTACCTTGTAGGGCCCAGGAGACAGGGGATTGCCATTCCTGTCAAGTGCGTTTGGAGCGTAATCAGCATAACCAAAACAGAGTATCTGATGACGGCTGCCAAGTGGGAATCCATTACTC
>DUCW01000081.1:2204-3389 GCA_012959595.1 Gemmatimonadota bacterium | reverse complement strand
GTTCCACCTGACAGCAGTACCTATTTTCAGCTGGATTCTCGTGTCGTTTTTGCCAGTGTGATACAACATCAAGACCCCGTCTGCTCTCCTCTCAATCCTTGCGTGCTTCCTCGAGATGAATTGGTTTGTTGGTGAGGTCTCATGTACGGTGATGTCTGGCTGATTGTCATCGTCGAAGAGATCCTCTCGTCCAATAATCCATGGCCCATCACCAATCAGTCGGTGAGCAACTCCATCGGCAACTAGACGAGGGAAGTTCTCGTCTGGCTCCTTACCGGCGACCGCATTCTCAAGATCTTCCATTGTGGCAAATCTACCGCTTCTCTCCGGCCAGGATGCTTTCTTGATTACATCGTTCAGATGAGCATTGCTCGTGACCTGCGTCCCCGGTGGTAGGTAATGCACCAAATCGTACGGTGGAGGTCGCGCCTGCTGCCTAATCTTGCTTGTCTCGCTTGCCCCTATAATTAGGGAGAAACCGGTGACTCCTACAGAGAAAATATCGCTGCCGCAACTTGCTGCAGGATTAGGAGGAGCTAGTTCTGGAGGACCGAAAAACGGTTTACGAAAACCGTGTTGATTGACTGCGAAGGTATCCGTATCAGACTTCTGTGCTGCTATACCGAAGTCAATAATCGTGATGTCATTTCGACCCCCTGGGTCATCTATGAAAACGTTGTCCGGAGCTATGTCCAAGTGCATGTAGCCATTTTGATGGACCAACTTCAGGGCACGTGCCATCTTACTCATTACGTCCGCTGCATCCTCGTAGGATAGTGGTGAAGCCTCTGTCGCCTCTTCGAGTGTGATACCTCTTGCCCTTTCCATTATCAGTATTGGGAATTGGCCGTTTGGCGAGTCGAACTGCGCCAAACCTACTGCACGGACAACATCCGGAACTCCCTTTCTCTCCAATTCCGTTAGTACATTGTATTCATTTTGAATACTTTTCACTCTAACCTCTTCGATCTGCAATGGAGCTTTTGCAATATATTCGTCTCCCGAGGGCTTTTCTTGAATCACGAAAACAGCACCGAATCCTCCTTCTTTGAGTGCTTCAGTGACCTCAAACGAGGTCCCGTTTGGATCCTGAAAAATATCTCCAATTTTTAGGCTCAATCAATCACTTCCAATCTGTTTTGTCCTGTAATTCCCTTATTATTTTCTTTATTCATTTCTTTGTTT
>DUCW01000081.1:1778-2135 GCA_012959595.1 Gemmatimonadota bacterium | reverse complement strand
AGACGTGCCCTTGGTCATCTGCTGAATAGTGATTGTCGCTGGTGGCGCATTAAGACTTCTCCCCTTAATTCCACATTTTTTCAATATATTTTCAAACTCTTCGTTATTAATTGTAACATTTAATTCGAATTCGGGATTGGAGGTAATTCGGGTGAACTGCGCAGGATTTACTGCTGATTTGGAATCTTTAGGAGATTTACTCTGGCTATGCCTGATGTCAACGTGAGGAGTGGATTTCTTCTTCATGGATCTCTGGGTGTCCCTGAGGTCAACGTGAGGAGTGGATTTATTCTTCATGGATCTCTGGGTGTCCCTGAGGTCACCCTTAGGAGCGGCCTTCCATCTACTGAAACCAAA
>DUCW01000081.1:0-1741 GCA_012959595.1 Gemmatimonadota bacterium | reverse complement strand
GTTTTTTGTCTGGTTTCTTCGTGTGAGGTGCTTTCTCAGAAGCGATTGGTTCTGGAACGACAGGTGGTTTTATAGGAAACTCCCATTCACTCTTTGGAATTAGTTTCATCTTTCCTTTCTTGGTAGCTGGCCAGTAGGATATGCTGTGTGGTCTCGTATGGGGTTTTTTCTTGGATTCACTCATCCAGTAGTGAAGAGTTTTCTTTGATTCTATTCCGATGCAAAGCGGATGTGCAGGCAGATTGAGGGAGTACTCTACGACCGAATTCGGATTTAATTTCAGAGATTTTGACTTCCCTTTAGTGGTAATCCCGAGATTATGGCGGAGGTCGCTATAGGATGAAAACGTAGTCCTTGGTACTTCAGAGGAGCTGCATACTGTGATTATCTGAGCGGTATTTTCATCCAATAGTTTGAAGCCCACGGCTACGAGTCCAAGTTCCTCTACGGTTCTCCAAGAGCCTTGGTCATTGAAGAGGTGCCCGAAGACTTTTCCGAGTTCATTTGAATTCATGTATTTGAGAGATGTTGGGGGCGGGTCAGGGTCTCGCCATAGTAGATCTGGCATACTTTCCTTCAGAATCGAACGTAGCACATTCGGAATTAAGTCGTATCCTGCCAGTCTGCGGGTTAGGATATCTACGCCTGCCTTGGATGCTTCGACTATCCAGATTGAGTCATCGAACTCTACGATGGTGGGGCCGCTGGTCTTGGTTTGCCATTGGTCCTTTCCAATCAATTTGAACTGGCTAGGTTTCCACGACCACAACTCCCTCGTATCGGTTTTGACATCCCTGTCTTTTTCTAAAGACAACAAATGGTCGGTGTCTGAATGGAGAATGACTGGAAGACGAATGTTGGCGGCATCTGAGACCCTGAGTCCCAGCGGAATTCGGGTAGTTGAATCTTTTTCTTTACTACCCTGATAGTATACAGGAGAAAGAGCTTCATCAATATTGTATACCCTGATGCTGGACGCACAGTCCCTACTGGCTGTAGCAGACTGGTCCTCTCCAAGATATGAGCACGAGGTAGCATCTATACCACGCCCCATATCTCTAGTGAACTCGTCGACGCCTACTGTGGGGGAATGCCCGTGGATTATACGATACAGCCCGGGCCAAGAAGATCTTAGTTGGTCAATTTGACTCCCCACGCGTGGCGTTCCATTTTGGGCTCCATTACAGGCATCGCGAGTCCATAAGAAGGGGCTGTGAGGAGATTCCTGAATAGACCCTCCAGCCACATAATCGACCCAACCAAACCAGTTAGTCCACTTCACCATCTCGGGAAGTTCGTTCAAGTGAGGGCCTGGTTCGGCGTGATGGAACAGATTCTCTCCTATCACAATCGCTGTCAGGGCTCCGGGTATCGCAGTGCCTACTGCAGAAGTGGAATCCATCTCTGTCTTGGCTGTTTTGTATGGACCCCATCCTTCGGACAACAATCCCTCGATGAGTTCCTTTGACATTCCCCTTTCAACGAACCCAGATTTCTGTTGGGCAGCGGCCTGAGTAAGGAATAGGGTGTACGTGGAAAGCCTGTAGCAGGGGAAAATAACCTGATGGGCCCTGTCTTCTGGCAAGGGACAGGAGATATTAGGAAAGAATCTGGTGTGCTTTCCTGCCGCGACCTGGGGGAATTCAGCAGGGTCAGTCAAGGCATTTCTGGCCTCGTTCAGGTACCAGTTCTTTTCTGAATTCTCAAGCATGAACTGTTCATGGTTGCCGACCAACACAAA
>DUCW01000080.1 GCA_012959595.1 Gemmatimonadota bacterium | reverse complement strand
GACCGGAGAAGTGGTTAGATTTTACATAACGAATGTAGCCAATTCAAGGACATTCAATATCACTTTCGAGGATACTAAAATAAAACTTGTCGCTTCGGATATAAGTCGATATGAGCGAGAAGACTGGATCCCATCTGTAGTGATTGCACCAGGAGAAAGGTACGTTGTTGACGTTCAATTCGGTAGCCCAGGAAATGCAATCATCGCTAACACTATTCAAGCGATAAATCACTTTAGAGGTGAGTTCTATCCCCGTGTAGATACTTTGTCGAATGTCACTGTATCGAATCAGAAGAATGGAGAAGATTTGAGTGGTTCGTTCGAATTACTCCGGGAAAATCCGGAGATGGCCTCGGACATAGAAAATCTTGAACTATACTTCAATGAGTTACCAGATTACGAACTGGAAACGTTGGTTCGTGCACAGAATTTACCGACTCCAATTGTCATTTCTATGGAATCTGACACCCTCTACGTTCCACCCATGGAGTGGAATGATGCTATGCCGATGATGAATTGGCTCTCCACCGCTGAACAGGTAACTTGGATTCTAAAAGACAAAGCTTCAGGCCTGGAGAACGGTGATATCCGTTGGCAGTTTGAGCAGGGCGATATTGTAAAAATACGAATTTTCAATTCTCCCGATTCTTTTCATCCGATGAACCACCCCATACACCTTCATGGTCAGCGATTTTTGGTTCTAAACAGAGATGGATCCAGAAATCAAAATTTCGTATGGAAAGACACAGCTATACTTCCAGTCGGTTCAACTATGGACATCCTTGTAGAGATGTCCAACCCTGGAGAATGGATGTTCCATTGCCATATAGCGGAGCATCTACATGCAGGGATGAGTTTCAATTTTGTAGTGAGGTGACTTTATTTGCGGGAGTAGCTCAGTTGGTAGAGCATCAGCTTCCCAAGCTGAGGGTCGCGGGTTCGAGTCCCGTCTCCCGCTTAACAAAACACGCTCAAAACCTACAGAATAACTACAGATGTGAGTTGAGCGTGTCTTCGATGGAAGCCCAGTGAAGCGTGGACTTGTACAAAGTAGGAAATTTACACGAATTATTGAAAGGAAATCTATCTGTCTTCGACCATGGCTAGGTCTTGCTCGTTGGCTATCCAACCCAGTATGCCATTTTGTGTTTGAACATAATGATAGGAATTGAAGTTCCCGAGTACTGATATCCCGGATCCAGGTCCGATCAGTTCTATCATCGGAGCAGTTGGATTGGGCGCTGACATTAATCGGACTGGATACTCAATTTGGGTCACCCTTAGTGGGATCGACGCATTTTCTGTCAATCGAGAAGCCACGAACCCCACCTGATCATCGGGGAGAAGCACTCTCTGCCAGGATCCTGTTGTCGCGAGAATCAGGAAGGAAGTGTTCTTTTTCATTTCACGGAGAATTTGAGATCCTTGGCTGGGAGAGGTGCGTAACCTGATGCCAGAATTTGTTGTTCTGGACATAAACCCAAGGACTTGAGTCTCGTTGGCTGGCAAAGATGACAGTGCAGGCGGGCTATAGAGGAAATAGTATGGATCTACGGGACCTTCCCCACGGCGGTACACGCCAAAATGTAAGTGTGGGGGAGTGGTTCGGGCGTTGCCTGTATTGCCTACAAATCCGAGTAAGGTGCCGGGTTCAACTTTTGCTCCAGATGCCACAACTTGACTATCAAGATGAGCATAATAGATGGAATTTGGACCTTGATCCCTGACCCATACGACCTTGCCACCGATGGGCGTATTTTCCACCCTGGACACATACCCTGGAGTCGCTGATATAACGGGCGTTCCCCTGGGAGCAAAGATGTCCACACCGTGATGTTGACGTCGTCCCCCGTCACGCTCCACACCGAAGCTACTCAGAATAGCAAGAGTATTTCTGTCTTTTACGGGGAAGGCCATCGATCCCTCTGCTGTCAGTTGAATTCTATAACGACCATTTCTAAGTAATTCTGGCTGAATTCTTACCACATATAGTGCTGTGCGAGGAGAAACGTACTCTATGGACTGTAAGGTTGACTCGGTCGAAATCACTGGGAAAGGGCTTGCATCCGGATTGGTTTGTAGGCGGTAGATATCGACAAACATACGAAGCGGAAGCTCAGTTTCTGTGACTAGCGATACAGACAGTTGTTGGCCACGTCTTAGAGAGATCTTGTATCCTCTAGCTTGCGGGGATGCGTCAGAGAAGAATCCTTCTTCCTGGAAAGGTGTTTCTACTTCTGGTGCCTGCATTAGTGCTGACTCACTAGCTTCTAGCCATTCCAACGCTAATGCAGTTCCATTTAAGCCCGCAGAGATCAACGATTCTTGATACATTTCGTGTGGAGTCAGATCTCTGAATTCATTCTGAATCTGATCTATTGTTTCACAGCCCAAGAAGAATGCACAAACAGTCCCTGTAACTATCAAGGACTTTGTTGCTTCATGTACCAGGTGAGATTTTATTGGAGTTTCTGTTATCATTATTAAGTTAAAACTGTTTAGTTAAAAAAATCCCGCTCAATCAGAATACGTTTTGTCAGCCATTTTCCATAGGCTTGCCGTGAAAATAGGACTTTTGTAATGAAGTACTGTAACCTTCAAATACTTTTAACGTTTGGTAAAAACATTGATTAGAATAGCAGAGATCGAGAGTGGTAGCATTGCAGATGAGCTCCATCTGGAGATTGGCACTCGCATCCTTCGAATCAATGGTCAAAGAGTCAGAGACGGGATTGATCTCACATTTTTGTTGGCAGACAATCTCCTCGAGCTAGAAACGATTGCACTTGATGGGAGCTGCACTGTCCATGAAATAGAACATGAACCTGGAGAGACTTTAGGGGTCGTGCCCGCACCCGACAAGATTCGAGAGTGTGGCAACAAATGCGTTTTTTGTTTTATTGATGGAAATCCGAAGAATGTAAGAGATACCCTGTGGATAAGGGATGATGATTTTCGACTCTCATTTACCTACGGAACCTACGTTACGTTGACCAACTTGGGAGATAAGGGTCTCCAAAGATTGGTAGATCAAAAAATCAGCCCCCTTTATGTGAGTGTGCATGCGACCGATCCGGACCTGAGAACCCGTCTTCTCGTCAACAATAGGGCAGGTTTAATTATGGAACAACTGGAATTTCTTCTGGATAATGGGCTGAATGTCCATACTCAAGTCGTTCTGTGTCCAGAGTGGAACGACCGTGAACACCTTGATCATACGATGAGAGATCTCTATAGCTTGGGTGGGGGCATTATTTCTCTTTCTGTGGTACCTGTTGGCCTGACAAAATACAATACTGGAGTTGTAAGGCCACTGTCGATTACTGAAGCCGAATTGGCAGTTGAACAAATTGAAATACAACGCAAGATAGCCTTAGAAGATCGTGGCTATGGTTGGGTTTATGCGGCGGATGAGTTGTTCATGAGAGGTGGAAAAGATTTTCCCGCTGATAACTACTACGATGATGGAGCTCTGACAGAGAATGGAGTGGGAGCAGTAAATCAATTCGTCAGAGATTTCGAGACTGGTATCGAGGAACTCCCTGAATTACCCAATCGAAAAATTAGAGTAATAACGGGAACATCAATGCAAGGGTTATTCTTCGAACGCAAACAAATGTTGCAGGAAAGAACAGGAGCAGACATTGAAATAGTGGGAGTGGTGAACAAATTTTTCGGTGACACTGTGACTGTGGCAGGGTTACTTGCTGGACAAGATATCAAGGAACAGGTCGGAGAGACTCGAGAAGATGAGATTATTCTATTACCAGCAGATGCGTTAAATGCTGATGACCTACTGATAGATAGTGTGACTCTAAATGATATGAATGAATATCTTGCACCTGCTACCGTCAGAACGGGCTACGAATTGACTGAGTGCCTGAAGGATCTCGACCAGTAAAATTATGGCCTCTAAATTTCCAGTAGTGGCAGTGGTAGGGAGGCCAAACGTAGGCAAATCCACTTTTTTCAATAGAGTGATTGGCAAACGAATAGCAATTGTTGATGATCAACCGGGTGTGACTAGAGATCGAAATTTCTTCAAAACTGACTGGGCTGGCCGTGATTTCTTTCTTGTAGATACGGGTGGAGTGATCGAGGGCAGTGACGATCATTTGGACAAAGCTATCCGGAAACAAGTTCTGGCCGCATTAGATGAGGCAGACCTCATTCTTTTTTTAGTCGATGGGCAAACTGGCGTCCATCCACTCGACGAACGTTTGGGGGAGACCCTGAGGAAGGAACGCCGTCCCGTCCTTCTAGTTGTCAATAAGATGGACGGTTTCCCCGAAGATTCAAGTCATTTGGATTTTTGGAGATTAGGTCTCGGCGAACCCATTCCGGTCAGTGCTATATCGGGAAAAGGATCAGGAGATTTACTAGATAAAGTAGTTACTGGGCTACCTTCGATGTCCGATGAAATTGCATCTAGTGAGGGGTTACGAATAGCTGTAATAGG
>DUCW01000079.1 GCA_012959595.1 Gemmatimonadota bacterium | reverse complement strand
CGGCTTTGCCTAAGGAAAATCTGAAATGAGTCAAAACCTCTAGTACAGCAGGCAGTTGAATTAACACCTGCACTATACCCCCAATCAAAGCACCCCAAGCTGCGATCACAAGAAGTCTTTCACCAGACACGTCGTACAGGTATCCCATGACAGAAACAGTCAAAACTATCGCACCATTCCAAGCAACCGGTGCAAAATATGGAAGAAAGAAGCGTCTATGGGAATTCAAGATTGCTAAGGCCCAAGCAGAAATAACAAGTATCGCTGTCATAGGGAAGAGAATTCTCACCAATGTTCCAGCTAAAGCAATTTTTTCAGAATCCCATGCAACAAAGATTGAGGCAAGAAATCTTGGTACCAATAACATCCCTACCAATGCTGCGATCCCCGACACAAGCATCAAAAGGCCGAGTATAGCTCCAATAAATTGGCCAGCTAAATCATTTTTTTTCTGTTCAATAAGTTCAGAATAAATAGGAATAACAGATGCACTCAGAGTGCCTTCACCGAGTAAATTTTGTATCACATTGGGGATCTTCAAAGAAACTCGCCACACGTCAGCCAGACCGCTATTCCCGAAAAAATAAGCTATGACTACATCTCGAACGAACCCACTAATTCGACTACAGGAAATTCCAACCCCTACCAGAACTGCACCAGTAACGGATTGATTTTTCGGGATTTTATCCTCGATCTTCTTCATCAATCAATTCCACCTTAAAATGACTGATTAAGTCCTCAATGAACTGTTCGCCATATCGAGCCAGATAAAAGAATGGATTGAGCACACGTTCCTGTCTCTTCCCGTTCGGAAATAGGTGGGAACGAATCGAATCCACTTGCTTCAAAGTTTCTGCATTTTTTCGTTTAAAACTTCTAATAATTTTTTGATTTACTCCATCTATATTTCCCAAAGCAGTATTTCTACTCTTTCTTACAGATCCTTCAAGAGTGGGATCCAACTCATTCACATGTCCAATCAATTCATCGGAACATTCCATTATCTGAGTCTTCAATTTTTCAATAACTATATTTATAGATTCAGATATTCTTCCTTTCGCAATGGAAGAGAAGATGTCCTGGGAGGATCGTTCGCAATCTTTCAAGGATAACCCTAGCCTGGACATTTTTCTCTGGACCTTTGCCTCAATCAGCGTCACTGAATGCCTAGGAAACAAAATCGGCATAGTCGCTCCATGAGTTTCGTACAAAGGTTTTAACTGGGCATAATAAGCAAGTTCTCCTGGGCCAGCCACATAACTAACGACTGGCAGGATTGATGCTTCTACTATGGGGCGCAATAAAACATTAGGACTCAACAGAGAGAGATCGTTTTCCGAAAGCTCTTCTATCTCTCCCAAGGTTAACGTTTTGTCTGATTTCCTGAGACAAAAAGCATCTTCGTTCCTATAGATTCGCTCTCTCTTTTCAGAATTTTCAAAAAAAAGATTTACAGCCTGATCAAGAATAGGTACTTGCAAATCATAACCCGCCTTAGCTAAAGAATCGCTCCATTGTCTCAGTTTTCTTTCCGTGGAAGGTGCACCCTGAAGTTCAGCCATCATCAATTCCATTGAATTGGACTTGAGCACAGTATTATTCGAATCTAAAACCACTAGGCCTTTTGGCCCTAAAATTTCCAACAGTACCTCTCCTAGGGCTGTTCCCAAGTCCACCCCTTCACGGTAGTAGCTTCGAAACAGTTCCAAATAACCATTCCTAAATTCAGTTTCACCAATACTTTGTGATACTTGATCTATAGTTTCCGAGATTTCATTAGACATAGGGGTTTTATGAATGGCTTGACCTCTGTGGCCTTCATTATCCAGGGCTGTTCTTACTACTTCATCGTCCCGATTAATGAAGTAAGTGTGGTTCACTTCTTCCCAATCATGATCCTCAGATGCAACCCAGAAAACAGGGATCACTATCCTGTCCAATTCTTTCTCCAATTTGTTCGCCAGTTGGATTGCACTCAATGCTTTATATAAGGTGTACAAAGGCCCTCCGAACAATCCTGGCTGTTGACCAGTGGTCACTACCAGTCCATTCCCGTTGACCCAGGAATCACGCCGCTTGCCAGAAAAACTCTTTGGTACATCAAAAGTCTCGAAAGCTCTTTGTCTCGCTGTCTCATCGAATTTCTCGTCAATCTTGCTTGCAATATCCCGATAGGATTGTAGTTTTTTCCAATCACCGGCATAGAATTGCAGTGCCTGTTGTCTGGTAGACTGATAATCTTCCAGCAAGCTAGAGCCCGATAAGGTTTCCAGAACGATTGCCATATTTAGAGGTCTTTCAGTTTGGTTTCCTTTCATACGCCCCCTTTATGGTATGGCTCATTCCTCATGATAGTCCCAGCCCGGTAGATCTGTTCCAACAAAATTAGACGAGCCAATCCATGAGTGTAGGTAAAATCGGATAAAGCCATCACTCTATCGGCTCTATTTAATACTATTTCGCTCAAGCCAAAAGCTCCTCCAATTACAAATGTTACGTCTGAAATTGACCTTAGTGCACATTCCTGAAGATACTCAGACAAGCCAGTTGAACTGATCTTTTTGCCGACCCTAGAAAGAGCTATCACCTCAGACCTGGCCGGTATCTTTGTCATAATTCTTTCGGCCTCTTGCTTTTTGACTTCCTCAGGAAATGTCTTTTTCGATCGCAAAACTCCACTGGAGATTTCCCACACCTGTATCTTCCAATAATGTTTAGCAGACATCTCGTAATGCTCCAATGCTTTTAGTAGTAATGGATCACATTTTCCGACAGTCAGCACCGATATTCTCATCAAACACGTTCCTCTATTCTCCTTAACATTTCGATCATCCTGCTCTCACCACGTTCCCATTTCATATCCAAACGAAGTACATGAATGTTGTCTAGTACATCAGGAAATTTCTTCAGTTTAACACCATCTTTCTCCGTGATAACTATATTGTAACCCTCAGATCTGATTCTAAGATAGTCTAAATCCGATTGAGTAAAATCATGATGGTCCCTATATATTTCGCTCTCAGGCATTTCTCCGGTTTTGGATTCCACTATCTCTATTAGGAGCTCTGGTTCTGCAATACTAGTTATCACCAATTGTTTCCCTACGGGTGCTCCGATTGGATTGCCTTCTATATCAGTCCAACAAGAAAATTCTAGATATATTTGGCCTATTTTTTCTTCCGGAACAAAGTCAGCCACTTTTCGCACCATCCGTTCAGCTACCGATTTACTGGCTGTTTTCCTCGAAACTATAACCATGTCCGCTCTAGATATAAATTCGAATGGTTCTCGCAATATACCTCTAGGCAGACACTTCAGAGAATCGTCCTGTTCAGCAGCCACCAACACCACATCCACATCTCTCCCCAACTGAAGATGCTGGAATCCATCGTCGATAATGACCACATCCGCTCCCTGGATAATTGCCACTTCTGCACCTTTGGATTTCTCTCTATTGATGACAAAGTTACCTTTTGGATTCCATGATTGATGCAGCAAGTGCTCATCTCTACCCCAATCACCCGAAATCAAACCAGGTGACATTCCTATTTTTGTTAACCTCTCAAAGATCCATCTTGAAAAAGGAGTTTTCCCTGTCCCTCCTACTGTTATATTTCCCACAGAGATAACTGGTACCTCTAACTTACGGGTTGTTAGGAATCCCATGTTGTACAAAAGCGACCTCAAGTGTGCACATAATCGATATACGACTTCAATCGGAAGAAGAACTATATCTAAGGCCACTCCCCAACCTCCAGATTCTCCCCTCCAATACTTCAGAAGATAGCAGGACAAGCGACACCCACCTCGAAGCCTCATCCTTCTCTCAGCACCGAATCGGCAATTTCTACGACTCTTCCAGCCGCACCCGGTGTTCCTAGCTTGCTTTCAACCAAATCGAAATAATCTAGCATTTCCTGGTATTCAGGATTCTCTATTTTTAACAATGGAATCAACTCTTTCATCAAATTTTCCGGAGTAGCTTCTCCTTGTAAAAATTCTGATACTTTGTCATCATTTACTACTAAATTTGGAATGCTGATATTTTTCACTTTCACAAACTTCTTCGCGGCAAGAAATGTCAGCGGATCGTGCGAGACAAGCTTCTAAGGTGACAGTCCCTGATTTTAGCAAACCCGCTCTACTGTGTGACAACAAACCCATCCCATCTTCTACTATCGAGACTCCTTCGACATTCACTTCAGTGGATGCTATCGAGTGGGCTCTGGCTAATACTAACTGTATCTCAGGATATAACTCTTTGATATTAAATCCTGTTTCAACAAACAAATTCAGATGGCGAGTTATCTCTTGCGGTCGCGACCCAGGGAAAAGAGCCAGAATGGGTCTTTCTGGATCTAGATCCCATTTTTGACAAAATTTCTTTTTCTCTCCTGACAACAGTTGTGTCCGATCTAGCAAGGGGTGTCCTACAAAACTGACTTCGCAGCCTCTAGTTCTGCAAAAATCTTCTTCG
>DUCW01000078.1 GCA_012959595.1 Gemmatimonadota bacterium | reverse complement strand
GCTCAGACGCGTCGGGCATCACCGAAAAAACAGTCCCTAAGACCATAATTCCCGCAAGGAGTGAAATAGCATTATTTCCAAAGCCGATTACGAACGCATTTAAGGCTGTATCTTCCCTGCTCCTCATGTAAACTGCGTAAGTGAGAACCAATCCCCAACCGGCTCCAGTATCCCAAGCATTTTGAGTCAAAGCCTCCAACCAAATTTTGACATCAGTCAGTTCGGACAGATCGGGGGTAAAAAGGAAAGCTACACCCTCCATTGCCCCAGGTAGCGTCACCGCACGAACTGCTAAAATAACGATCAATATAATGAGCCCGGGAATCAATATCTTAGTCGCTCTTTCTATTCCCTTCACTCCCTTAGACAGCACTAAAATCGCTAATCCCATAGCTATTGCATGAGTCAGAACAGCCCCTGGTGTACCCGCAAACTCCTCCCAAAAAGCTTCTGGTATCGGGGTCGGAATCTCTCCTTTCAAGCTGGCCAGAAAAAACCTGAGAGTCCAGCCCATCACCACACTGTAATAACACATTATTGCTGCCGCGACGAATGCCACCCAACTACCCATCCACGTGAACTTCACACCGACAGTTTTCATGAAAGCCCCGATAGCTCCCGATCGTGTCGCCTTGCCCATACCAAATTCTAAAATCAAGAGTGGAACAGACCACAGCATCAGAAAAACCAACCAAGCTACCAAAAATGATCCGCCACCGTTAGACGCGGCCACTCGAGGAAATCTCCAGATATTACCAGTACCCACTGCCATGCCAAGCATGGCTAAGAGCATTCCCCAACGAGAACTGAAAACTTCAGTTTTCGGAGCCAATACTACCTCCAGTTTTTACGTGAACGAAATAAGACCAGGTTCGCTCATCCGATGTCTGAAATCCAGAGGATCCAACCCCTATAAACTGAGCTAAACCTTCAACAAATGATCGGAAACCCACTTGCACACCATCTCCATTGCTATTCTTTCTTGGTTCAGTGAATCCCGATCACGGATGGTCACTGTTCCGTCCTCCAATGTCTGTTTGTCAACAGTGACACACCAAGGTGTGCCCGCTTCATCTTGCCTCCTATATCGCCTGCCTATTGATCCTGACATATCGCAGAAGGAAGGTATAGCGGCATTTCTAAGATCTTCATACAAACCATCTGCTAATTCTGGCAGTCCCTCTTTTTTCATCAAGGGAAAAACGGCAACTTTCGTGGGAGCTATTCTCGGATCAAGGCTGAGGAATACTCTTTCCACTCCATCTACATTTTCTTCGGTATAAGCGTCCAACAAAGCTATCAGTACCGTCCTTTCCACACCTACTGCAGTTTCAACAACATATGGAAGGAAGCGTTTATTCCCCGCGGGATCGATATATTCCAATCTTTTTCCAGAGTGCTCTTGGTGACGTTTCAGATCGAAATCCGTCCTACTATGGACACCCTCGAATTCCTGCCATCCAAATGGGAACTCATATTCTATATCCACAGCTTTTTTTGCATAGTGAGCCAACTCGTCTTTTCCATGTTCGTGGACTCTCAATTTCTTTTCGGCAATGCCTAAAGAGTGGCTCCATTCCAATCTGGCACTTAGCCAGTACTCGAACCATTCGTCATCTGTACCTGGTTCCACGAAAAATTGCATTTCCATCTGTTCAAATTCACGAGTCCGAAAAATAAAATTTCCTGGAGTAATTTCATTTCGAAATGCCTTGCCAATTTGAGCAATACCAAAGGGTACCTTCTGACGTGCGGAATTGTGAACGTTGATAAAATTCACATAGGCACCCTGTGCAGTCTCTGGTCTCAAGAAAACAGTTGATGCTTCATCTTCGACTGGCCCCATGAAGGTTTTAAACATCAGATTGAACATTCTAGGGTCACCGAACACCTCTGTTTTTCCACAAGTTGGGCACTGATCCTCATCAACACCTGGAGTGTCGGTTCGAAAACGACGATGGCAGTTAGAGCATTCTACCAAAGGATCTGTAAAACCGTCCAAATGCCCCGAAGCTTCCCAAACTTTAGGATTCATAAGAATAGACGAATCCAAACCCTCTACGTCATCTCTTCGGTGGACCATAGAATTCCACCACTGTTCCTTAACATTCCGTTTCAATTCGTTTCCCAAAGGACCGAAATCCCAAACCGAACCAGCCCCGCCATAAATCTCGGAAGATTGAAACACAAAACCTCTTCGCTTAGCAAGCGAAGTAATTTTCCCCATCAAATTGGAATCACTCATAAATTTTCAGTTGAATTATTCTCACCAGTGAAATTCTAAGATCTCGCTAAACTAGGTACCTATCACCCACTCATCAACTTTTGTCCTATCGTCCATGCCATCTTGCCCCACAGTATCAAATGATTTGACCTAGAAGTTAACCAGAAATATCGAACTTCATATAGAAACTACACTGCTAGTATATCTTACAGATATAAGATATACTTGCCACCAACAAAGTTTTTCGATCAAGTGCAATCTCCAGCCCAATTGGCCGTTTTCGTAATGACTCATCTTCAAACCAACTCAAATGATAAACCTGAAACGCTTTGTGCGAGAGCGGCACAGCATTCACAACGTATTGCCCTGATAGCAGAAAACAAATCCACTAGCTACGCCGAATTGATAAAACTATCGAGTATCGTCGCCCAGCAACTTTTATCGATACTTAATACTGAAGACCTAGGTGAATCTCGCGTCGCTTATCTAGTGCCTCCTGGTTTAGATCATGTGGTAATTCAATGGGGAATCTGGAAAGCAGGGGGAGTGGCAGTGCCTTTGGCTGTATCGCATCCTCCAGCGGAATTGAGTCACACACTGGAAGATTCAGACCCTAGTTTCGTTATTGTCAATTCTTTGTATGAAGAAAAAATCCAGGAAGCAACTGACGGAGATCTCCTGGTCATCGATTCCTCTGAACTCGTAGATGGAAACTTCAACCTGGATCCAAACAACCCTGAGCTACCTTCGATAAACCCAGAAAGAAGAGCTATGATGATATATACCAGTGGCACCACTGGTAAACCCAAGGGTGCCGTAGTCACTCATGCGATCCTCGTAGCACAAATTACGTCCTTAGCCGAAGCCTGGGGATGGGAAAAAAATGATCAGATCATACTCGTACTCCCACTGCACCACATCCACGGGATTGTGAATGTTCTCTGTTGTGCCCTATGGACTGGTGCATCATGCCAAATCTTACCCAATTTTGACCCAGTAGATACTTGGAATCGCTTATCGAAGGGCGACCTAACTTTATTCATGGCAGTCCCCACAATTTACATGCTTTTGATAAAAACTTGGGAATCCGCCAAGCCAAGAAATCGCTCAAGGTGGAGCCAAGGTGCTAGCACCCTACGGCTCATGGTATCGGGATCAGCTGCCCTCCCGAAAACTGCTCTGGAACGATGGAAGACGATCACTGGTCAAGTCCTTCTGGAACGCTATGGTATGACTGAAATTGGTATGGCACTGTCAAACCCTCTTCATGGTGAACGTCGACCCGGATACGTTGGAACACCACTCCCACGTGTTAGAGTCAGAAGAGTGGACGAGAATGGCGAAGAGCTTGGTCATTCAACACAAGAAGGAGAGTTGGAAGTAGCTGGACCTAATGTTTTCCTGGAGTATTGGAGAAATCCAAAAATGACAGAAGATAGCTTTAGGAATGGCTGGTTTCGAACTGGCGACATGGCCACAGTTGATAAAGGTGACTATCGTCTGTTAGGTAGAACCTCCGTAGACATAATCAAAACTGGTGGTTTCAAGGTGTCGGCCCTTGAAATCGAAGAAGTCCTCCGCCAACATCAACTGGTGAGTGACTGTGCCGTGGTCGGAATCCCAGATGAAGACTGGGGTGAATTGGTCGCTGTTGCAATTGTCAAAGAATCCTCTGGTGAGATTGAACTAAATAATATGATTACATGGGCCAAGAAATACCTAGCATCCTACAAGACACCCCGTGAATTCAGATTCGTGACCAAATTGCCGAGAAATGCAATGGGGAAAATTCAAAAAGAACAAGTTAAGTTATTATTCCTAGATTCTTCAGAAACGTAAGTACCTAAAGCCCTGACCCTAACAAATAGGCCTTAAGAACAATGAATCTGATACTTGAAAATCTGAAAGAATTCTGGATTGTCTACATATTTTTGCTCCTGTATACACTGCTCATGGCTCATCACGCATATGGCGGCCACAAACAAACTCGGGAAATTTCGGACTATTACATAGGCGGAAGGAAAATGGGCGGCCTAATCTTGGGGTTATCCTTTTTTGCCACCTATTCCAGTACTAATAGTTTCATAGGTTTTTCTGGCCAAGCATATAGCTGGGGAACTCCATGGTTTTTGCTAGTCCCTTTTCTAGTCGGATTCTCACTCTTCTCATGGATTGTGGTTGCACCACGCCTGAGAGTTTTCACACGATCACTAGACTCACTAACAATACCTGACTTCATAGGGTTCCGTTTTGAGAGCAAAACAGCCCGAATAATGGCATCTTTTATAGTAATCCACTCAAAACCAGTATCAGTAGCGTTCCTGCGAAG
>DUCW01000077.1 GCA_012959595.1 Gemmatimonadota bacterium | reverse complement strand
ACCGAATACATTTCCTAATGGGTGCAATGGGCTACCTCTCGTCCTTACTATGGCTTTGCCTGTTACTTGCTAGCACCATCTATATTCTATCACTTCAAACCGGTACCACTTTCTTTTTTCTCGAACCCTATTTTCCTTCCGCCATCCTCACTACTGGCTCCTGGGAACCAGTATTGTCACCTCTCTTAATAACCGGTTGCGTTCTTTTCCTTCCAAAACTGCTATCTCTGACGGTTTCCATTATCATGATCCGAAAAGATTTGGGGAAGATTCCACTGTTATTGTTGAGTTTTCTTTCAGAGATCATATTCGCAATTTTACTGTCGCCGATACTAATGTTTTACCACACCGCATTCATTCTCAAATTTCTCACTGGTGGAACGACCAGCTGGGAACCCTCAGAAGACAGAGATGTAGAGATTTCATGGAAAACAGCATTTAGGAGTACTTCATTTATAACCGTATCCTGCCTAATCTGGGCATCACTAATTATGCTGTACAGCCCTCTCTTTTTCCTGTGGATGCTACCTGTATTTATGGGCCTAGCACTGGCCAATCCGATTATCTGCTTAACAACTGATCCCGCTCTACTTCAATGGAGCCAAAGATTCAAATTGTTTTCAATGCCCAGGGGACATGTGTCTCCAAAAATGGACACTTCTTTTGGTGATTCTTTACCGAAAATGAAGAACCTTCAACTACACTCAAGTGTTTCACTAGAACCACCAGTAGAAAATCCCAGCATGATGCTGAAACAAAAATTGACTTGGTAGTGCGCGATCGACGACTTGAACTTAGACTAGGTGCTGCGGCTCCTTGAGCCCATAGGAAAGCTTTCTTCTTGGAGAACTGAGGTTATATGTATAGTGCAGAAAGAGCACTTTTTGAAATACGACAAGGACGCCCTATCTGGGTCAAGCCAGAAGAGGGTCTCGGACCTAAGGTTTCTTCAATTCTTGCACCAGTTGAAAATCTTACTGAATCATACTTGAATGATCTGAGAGATTTATCAAATACCGGCTTGAGACTTGTCATCACCCATAATAGAGCAGAGTCTCTTGGAGTTCAAACCCTTACAACGTCGGACGGACCACCCAAAGCAATATCAATAATCCTCGAACCGACCTGTGATATGGATCAGTTGATGCTTCTAGCTTTCGGCATTAATCAGTCCAAAGACCTAGAATTAGGACCGGCCAGCCGTTCTGAATCAATATCCCTGTCGCTTCTTCGTCTTGTCAGACTCATTCCAGCGGTTGTCAGCTGTCCAGTGGAGGACAACCTGCAGGAAACAGCAGAAGGCTTCGCTAAAAAACATGATATCTTAACTACCACCGCCTCCGAGATCATTAAACTCACCAATTCTGCAAATTCAACTATAACTAAGATCAGTGAAGCTACTGTTCCACTGAAGGGCATGATAGATACTAGATTTATATTATTCCGGGAATCTAACACACTCTTCGAACACTTGGCTGTACTAGTGGGAAACCCGGAACAATGGGAAGATCCAGTACCCATCCGTATCCATTCTGCTTGTCTCACAGGTGACCTTTTCAACAGTCTAAAGTGTGACTGTGGCGAACAGCTGCATAAGAGCCTAGACTACTTTTGTGAAAACAACGGAGGGGTTTTCCTCTACTTAAACCAAGAAGGCAGAGGAATTGGACTCAGCAACAAGCTTAGAGCTTACCAGTTGCAGGAATTAGGTCTGGACACAATCGATGCCGACTGTGCTTTAGGATTTCAGTCTGATGAAAGAGACTACAACGTGGGAATGAAAATGCTCCACGAATTAGAGGTCAATCGCATACTGATCCTGACAAATAATCCGGATAAACTAAACTGGGCTAAAAATGCTGGATTGGAAGTTATAGGCAGAATGCCTCTTTATGGTGAACCCAATGAGTATAATCTTCCATACGTTCGAACTAAAATAGAAAGAGCAGGTCATTTTTTGGAAGAAATGATAGCACAGAGGCCAAACAACCACCCTGTCACTGTATTGCCGGAACAAAGCTCTTGAAATCTGAAGAAATAAAATTTCTATAGAGGCCATTCATTGAGATTGCAAGGAAAGCGGGCACGCGTATCTGGTGCATCTCGTGGAATCGGAAAATCCATCGCACTGAACCTGGCAAAGGAAGGTGCGGAAGTCGTTGTCAATTACCGTTCGCAGGAAAATGAAGCCCAACAGGTGGTTGATCAAATCAAAAACATGGGGTCTCGTGGACTAGCAGTACAAGGTTCCACCCATATATTCAACAATGTAAAAGCAATTGTTCAGACATCTCTCGACTTTCTCGGTAAAATCGACATCTTAGTCAACAATGCTGGCATACTTACCAGAACTGCATTCCTAGAAATACCTGAGGAAGAATGGAATGCCATAGTGGAAACAAATTTAACAGGTTATTTCTTGATGGGTCAGGCAGTAGCCTCCAGCATGGTGGAAAATGCAGTTTGCGGTTCAATAGTGAATGTTTCATCCGTGCTACAGAGCGTCACCGCTCCAAATCTGACCCACTACTCAGTCTCCAAAGCAGGAGTAGGAATGTTAACCAAGCAAATGGCACTAGAGCTAGCTCCTAAGAAAATTAGAGTTAATGCTGTAGCACCTGGATTGATTTCTACTGACATGAATTCCAAGGACTTGGAAAAATTGGAATTCAGGGATTCGGTTCTAAATGACATACCTCTTAACATCATAGGCCAACCAGAAGATATCACTGGATCTGTTGTCTTTCTATGTTCAGACAAGGAAGCTAGACTCATCACGGGAACCACCATTTTCATTGATGGTGGACGTAGCCTGAAATAATGATCTCTTGGACTGCAGAGGATTCAAACACTTTCCATTCCTGATGCCTCTATTCTACAGTAACCTCTTTGTGAACAGCTTTCAGGTGATTACCTTAAACGGTCAAAACTGGGTGATTTAACATTACCCCAAACAGACCAGTCATCTTAGGGTAGCAGTCATTTCGTCACTAATGTCAGCTTTTTGAGGCAAACCTTGCGTGATAAACAATTTAAACTGCCTTTAATTCCTTCTACTAAAGTAGGACTTATCTGCTGTTTTCTCCTGGCAATGGGGTTTTCTTCCTTGCTCGGACAAGACTCCAGTGCTGTCCCTGAAAGCAACCAATTACCGAGAATTTTTTTCGATTGTGAGGGACGGACCTGTAGGCTCGGCAATGAACTCCGTATTCAGATACCTTGGGTCACCTGGGTTAGAGATCAAAGTGATGCAGATCTGCATGTAATCGCAACATCTTCCACGACTGGATCTGGAGGTACCGGAATGCAGGTTGACTATATCGGCTTAGGGTCTTTTTCCGACTATCTCGATCAAATGCAATTTTTCACATCCCCAACAGATACTTCTAGAGAATGGACTGACTCCGGGGTTCACACCCTAGGAATTGGACTAGCCAGATTTGCCGATGTTGCTGGTTATAGGGGCATCGTAAGTCTCATCGGAGCAACGGGCAACGAAAGCTTGGCGAGCGAAAGGGTTGTGTCTAGAGAGGAAGTCGAAGACCCTTGGAATCTCTGGGTTTTTCGGTTGAATACAAGCGGTGATTTCGATGGTGAGTCGTCTCGAGAAACGCTGCGAACGAATGGGAGTTTCAATGCTTCCAAGGTAACTCCCACCTGGAAACACAATTTCAGAGTCAGCGTGAATTCAAACCGTATCGAACAAGAACTGACCGACGGGACTTTCAAAGATACTCGAGTCGATTGGTCAGTAAATCAATATTCCGCTTTTGCCCTAACTGATCATTGGTCTATAGGTACTCGTTTTGAGAGCCGCAGAATGGAGCGGTACAATCAAAAAATAAGATTCGAATTAACACCAGCAATTCAATACAGTGTATTCCCTTACCCAGAAGCTACCAGAAGAGCATTCACCTTTTCATATCTCGTCGGACCAGCCTATAGAGAATACTTCGAAGAAACCATCTGGGGGAAATTAGAAGAAACTCGGTGGGAACAAGCCGCTGAACTTGAGTTTTCACAGAGACAGACCTGGGGCGACGCTTCCTTAGAAGCAAAAGCTTCACATTTCCTGCACGATATAGACCGCCATAATGTTTCACTAAGTGCCAATGCCGACATTCGGATCACCAGGGGACTGAATTTAAATTTAAGAGCGAACGCATCCTGGGTCGATGATCAAATATGGCTACCTGGAGAAGGAATAACTGACGAAGAAGCCTTGCTTAACCTACAAGCTCAAGCCACAGACTACAGATATGGTTTTGACATCGGCCTTTCCTTCCAGTTTGGATCCATCTTTAACAATGTTGTTAACAACCGCTTCCGTGGAACTGAAGGATTCAGTAGCCGAGGAAGATAATTCTGTCTCATACTAAAACAGTCTTCATTATGGCTGTTGCCTGCCTGCAGACAAACCGACCATTATAACCCTTTAGTGCTGCACGATACTCATCCAACGAGGCTAACTATTATGTCACTCATTGTCTTCTTGTTAGGAATTTTCTTTGTTTCTTCCCCGATGAACACTTTATCACAAGAACCGGCGAGTTGGTCAGGAGAGGA
>DUCW01000076.1 GCA_012959595.1 Gemmatimonadota bacterium | reverse complement strand
AGAGCAGAATTGCTGCATTCGTGAATACTACAGTGCTCAGCATGATGAACAGATAGAGCCATACGGCCCAGCGTCCGATCCTCCTGTAACCTTCTATCAGGCTCTCCCCGGTGGCCGCGGCGTATCGGGGGCCGAATTCGAAGAACGGGTACTTCAGAATGAGCGCGAAGATGATCACACCCGTCAGAGCAAACCCCGCAGTAGCACCTGCTCGCGTGGCTTGCACGAGATGCGATACCCCGATCGCACTACCGGCCCAGAGGAGACCTGGGCCGAAGCTCACAAGAAAAGTTTGAATGCCAGAGTTAGCACCTTGGACGCCTGACGCTTCGGGCTGGGTCTGAGCATGTCTCATTTGGATCTCCTTCTCTTACGTGAGCTACAACCAGGAAATCGTACGGTGCCTGATCAGGTTTGGCTAGGTTGAAGTGGACTTGGGAGGAAGGGGTAAGCTCGGTGCTCCTACTATGGACACGTCCCCCATACTGGGCGATTGTCAGTACCAGACCATGCACTAGCCTCCGTATCGAAATCAGTGGGATCGCTAGCGATGTTAGAGACACACCAGCGTCTCAAGTCCTGATTGAATGCAGTGGCTTGGTAGAACATGTAGTTCATATTCGTGACATTGCTGACGTCCCATGAACTAATGTCCTGATTGAACGATGTTGTGCCAGTGAACATCCACCCCATGTCCGTGACATTGCTGACGTCCCATGAACTAATGTCCTGATTGAATGCAATGGCTTTTAAGAACATATCCCCCATGTCCGTGACATTGCTGACGTCCCATGAACTCAAGTCCTGATTGAATACAGTGGCTTTGTAGAACATCTCTTCCATGTTGGTGGTGCTGCTGACGTCCCATGAACTCAAGTCCTGATTGAATACAGTGGCTTTGTAGAACATAAAGCTCATGTTGGTGCTGCTGCCGACATCCCATGAACTCAAGTCCTGATTGAACGACGTGGCCCAGTTGAACATGTAGTTCATATCAGTGGCGTTGCTGACGTCCCATGAACTCAAGTCCTGATTGAATGATGTGGCACCGGCAAATATGGAGCCCATGTCGGTGACGTCACTGACGTCCCATGTACTAATGTCCTGATTGAATGATGTGGCACCGGCAAATATGGAGCTCATATCGGTGACGTCACTAGTACATGTGGTTGTCAGTGACGCATAATCCTGTGTCGCAATAAGTGCACTGATCTGTCCTCGGGATCGCTTGGTGTATGTGACGCCACCGACAACGCCGGTATCGTCCGGAATAGCATCCGAGCAGGTGACCGTAATTCCGTCCGCCCCAGAAAGTCTGACTCCAAATTCTTGGGCTTCGTGATTATTGGAAATAACGGTTGTAGGGGTAGGTGGGGCTGTTGAGCTGCTTTCCTCTTCACAACTTGTTAAGAGGACTAACAATAGAACAACCGGACCATAAGATTTTTGCATGCGGCCCCTCGTTGCAGGTGTGTCTATTCAGTATACGGGACTCATCGAATACGCAAAACACTGTTCGTATGATTCCGGGAGCGATCGCAGTATTGAAGCTCTCGTTTGATTCCTCGTATTCATCTGCACTCATCCCGTATATCTCGCCGCAAAGATATGAAAACACAGAGTTTACTGGATATTGTGTGTGCTGAAAAACGTTCAACTTATGGTAAAATGCTAAGTTATGGATATATAAGGAGTTAGCATATAAATAAAACCTATAGTCCATAGGTTAGGGTATGCTCAGAATTAGAATGGGAGTATATCTTTCGGCTCCTCTGCCTCTGTTGTAGTCTTCGAGGCATTCGGCTTCCAATTATCCACCTGCAAATAGAGCTTACCACCCTTCGATCTCTTGATGTCGCAGTTAACCCACTCGCCTTCTTGCTTTTGTAGCCAAGGGATCAGCTCGTCTTTCTTCATTGAAATACGACCTTGAACAAAATCGGGGGCCGACTCATGGGGATCTTTGACGCTTATCCCTTCTGGGAAGGTTACTTCTGCCATTATGTGGCTCCAGTTTAGGTAGTGTGGCTATCGAGTATCTCTTTCAGAAATGTCTACTCAACATACGACGTGCATCTAATTGTACCGTCCTGCATCAGGATAACCCTCCTTACTAGCTGATGAAAAAATGATATATCAATAAACCGAACCCTAACCCTTTTATGAAAGCAAGCCATGTTAGGGTATAGGTAGAGATACCCATTTCATCCCTGATTCTTACAAGTAGATTCTTGTGCCAGCCTAACATTGGAAATCCCAACCTTTTTTGAAATGGTAGTTTAGTATACGGCACTCGTCGGATGAGCAAAGTACTGTGTATCTATTTTCGCTCTTTCAGGTGTTTCGCCGATGAGATCGGATTAGTTCGCTCTTTGTATCCACGTCCCAATAATACTTTACCAGGACGAGCTTCAGTATGTCTGCCACCGTCAATCACCAAAGTCCCATTGACCAAAACATAAGAGATACCAGCGGCATAGGATTTAACGAATTAGTTTCTGCGATCTGATCTGGATCAAAAACCGTCAAGTCCGCAACAAACCCTTGTCTGACCTGACCTCGATCGGCTAAACCTAGAACCTGAGCTGGCAGAGAGGTCATCTTTCGCACTGCATCTTCCAGACTTAACACACCTTCGTCTCGCACGTAGTGGCCGAGTATCCGAGGTACTGTTCCATAGTTGCGGGGATGAGGGACTCCAGGCGCATCAAGATTGATAGCGGACCCATCACTGGCAATAGAGACCCAGGGCTGTTGCATAATGAGACGTACATCTTCCTCTGACATCGTATGAAAAACCCCGCTGATACTCCCACCTTCCATAGCCATCAAGTCGATCACGACATCGGCTGGATCAGTCACTCCTAAAGCTGCTGCGATTTCCACTACTCTCATTCCTTCGTATTTCTGAACCTCAGGAGTGCTTGCCCTAGCGAGAACGATTCCTTCCCACCACCCATGTTCTTCAGCCCAAACGATAAAATCTGGATCCGTCTTGATTTGCTCTCTCAAGCTCTCATCTCTTAGCCGCTCCGTGAATCTTTCTGCTCCACCTTCCCTTACCCATAAAGGAAAGAATGCACTCCATCCATGAAACATCGCTGTATACGGATACTGATTGGCTGTGATATCCAAGCCGCGTGCACGTGCAGCATCTATCTGATCTATGTAACGACTAATAGTCCCCCAGTTCTCTCGTGCACGAATTTTAAAATGGAATAAATGCACTGGGATTTGAACTTCCTCCGCAATTCTGATTGCAAAGTCAATTTCCTTTTCCTGTTCGAAACCCTCGCTACCATGGTGCGAAGTGTAGTTCCCACCATAGGAAGCTACGACCTTAGCTAGCTCAACAACCTCTTCGGGATGCTGTGGCCCACCACTCGTGAACCGGGTCACCAGCCCCCAAGCTCCTTCTTCCATCGACCTAGCTGTCAGTTCCTTCATCCGATCAAGTTCCAATCTAGTAGCTGGAGTTTCGTCAAACCCTTTAACCACTCTGCGGACCTGATGATAGGAGACGTGTGTGATCAGGTTCATGGAGATTCCTTGGGTTTTAAGCCGCTCGAAATACCCAGTGAAAGTGTCCCAATCTCCAGTATTTCGATTTCGACCTCCAACTTCAGTCTCAACCAAACCATCTCTAGGACCCTGGCTACTAGATTCACCAGCAATATCCAAGGTCACACCTTGTCGAATTTTGCTCTGAGCTAATCCGTCCTGTAGTAGCTGACCATCGGAGTGCGTATGCAAATCGATGAAACCTGGTGCGACCACGAGGCCGGTGGCATCAATTACCCTTTTCGCTTCTGATTTTTCCAGTTTCCCAAGTGCCGTTATGCGTCCATCTCGAATGCCAACGTCAGCTAGAAACCAAGGATTACCAGTACCATCGACGACCCGTCCTCCGGTGATCAAGATATCGAACGGAGAGGTCGATGTTTGTCCCAAACCTATAGTGGGGGTTACCCCCAATAGCGTGGCTACCAGTAGCAATATCTTTTTCATAGCTCCTCCTTCAGGTGTCTATTCAGTATACGGCATTGATCGGATGAGTACAGTACTGGATTCTATCAATTGAGGGTCAAGGATTCCTGTAATTTTTCATGGAAAGCCTTGCAATCGTTCACCTTCCGGTTCCCCAGGACTGCGCTGAGCAGATATGGTGCTGCAAGAGCCGCTCCGAATCCCGCTACAGCTTTTTCTGTTTCTCCCCATCCGCTTAATGAATGCCGAGTACCGTCCGGATATGTGACAAAACCCGGATCATGTTGAGTCTGATTGTACAGTTCGGCGATCACGAGACCAGCTCCAAATCCTCCAATGATAACGTCGCCTATGATCGGAAACTTACCAGTAGAGCAGGGTTGCATGACTGCCATTCCTCTGAGGGCATCTGAATCATCTTGGCTCTCTCGCCAGCCAGAAGGCGGGCCGTTGACAAAGGCTATTCCACATCCTGATAGAGTGAGTACTGTGGCCAACATCAGTATCTTTTTCATAGCTCCTCCTTCAGGTGTCTATTCAGTATCGAGGTGATAAATAATTTCCCTTAGAGGGGATTACATGC
>DUCW01000075.1 GCA_012959595.1 Gemmatimonadota bacterium | reverse complement strand
CAGAGGTCGTTGAGTTCATCGAGCTTGTCGCAGAACCGTCTCCAGATCCGCCTGCCCACTGGTTATATGGTCCCGCAGGTCCATCAGTCGTGCACTCAAAATTAATATCAATTTCGTACCAAGGTGCTCCTTCTTCTAGAGCGGCATTTTCGAAAGACCAGTCACTGCAGCTTTCTATATTACAGTCATGACTCCAGAATACAGCTCGTGCTGCTTGTACAGGAGCCTCAGAGTTTATGTTTGACGCTTGAGCGTCCTTAGCAGCTTGCACAGGCATCTTAACCTGGGCGTTCGCGATTGTCCCTAAGAACATCGCGGTAATTAAAAAGTATATTTGCTTCATATTGAGCATTTTATGGTTTTGTGAATCGAGTTATTGACGCAAATATAAAGCGGGATATGGTTGCGACAAATGTTTATTTTATTGTTGATGAAACTCATATGGGGAGAGTTGACGTCTCTTCCTGCATAAAATCAGTTATTGATGGGCAGCTACATACTAAATTTCTGTCTCCATATGTGTCATTAACTCTAGCTACTGGAGACCAGAATTTTCCTTTTTTCAAACCCTTAACCGGGTAAACCGCCATCTCTCTTGAATAGGGATGAGACCATTCTGAAGCGGTGGCTTCTGATATCGTATGTGGCGCCATTTTTATTACGTTATCAGCAACATCTACTTCTCCTTTTTCTATAGTTCTTATTTCTTCGCGTATGCTAAGTAACGCTTCTACAAATCGATCTAATTCTTCTTTGGACTCACTTTCTGTAGGTTCTATCATCATAGTTCCAGCTACCGGCCATGAAATCGTAGGGGCATGAAAACCGTAATCGATAAGCCGTTTTGCAATATCGATTACTTCGACACCAAACGACTTAAATGAACGACAATCAATAATCATCTCATGGGCAACAGTATTATTACTCCCCTGATATAGGATGTCGTACGATCCTTCAAGACGTGACTTTAGATAGTTTGCATTTAAAATTGCTACTTCTGTAGCTTGGGTAACACCTTTTACTCCTAACATACGTAAGTACGCATATGGTACAAGTCCTATTAGAGCACTCCCGAATGGAGCTGCACTAACGGCAGAAATAGATTTCTCTCCACCTTTGTGTACAATAGAGTGTCCAGGTAAAAATGGAGTTAGGTGCTTGGCCACCCCTATAGGACCTGCCCCAGGTCCACCTCCACCATGGGGAATAGCAAATGTTTTGTGAAGGTTAAGGTGACAAACATCAGCCCCAATATTCCCCGGACTAGTTAGCCCTACTTGAGCATTCATGTTTGCTCCATCCATATAAACTTGTCCGCCGTGGGAATGAATAGTCTCCGTTATTTCTAAAATTCCATCCTCATATACTCCATGTGTAGAAGGATATGTAATCATTATTGAACTTAAAGTCTCGCTATGAAGTTCTGCCTTCTTTTTAAGATCATCAATATCTATATCTCCATTATCTCGGCAACCGATAACTACGATTTTCAATCCAGCCATTACTGCGCTCGCCGGATTTGTTCCATGTGCGCTTGAAGGAATAAGACACACGTCTCTATGCCCGTCTCCCCGACTTTTATGATAGGCCTGAATAACTAACATCCCCGCATACTCGCCATTTGCGCCACTATTTGGCTGGAGTGTCACACTATCAAACCCCGTAATTTCCGCTAAATCTCTTTCTAGACTTTTCAGGATTTCTATCATTCCACGAGCTTGTTCTGGGGGACAGAAGGGGTGAAGTTCTGCGAATTTATACCAAGCAATAGGAAGAAGTTCTGTGGCTGCATTGAGCTTCATTGTACAAGACCCAAGAGGAATCATTCCATGTACCAAAGAGAAATCTCTATTCTCAAGGTATTTAATATATCGCATCATAGCCGTCTCCGATCTGTAGGAATTAAAGACAATATGATTCAAATAGTTAACCTCGCGATATAAGGTGCTGAAAAAAGCTCTTTCGACCTCGACCCCTCTCACAGGTGGAACTCCAAATGCCGAACAAAGATTTGTTAGGTCTTCGATATTTGTTCGTTCATTGAGAGAAACGCCCACATGTTCTCCGTCGTTGAAGTACCGTATGTTAATCTTCAAAGCATTTGCTCTAGAAAGTAAAGAATTTATCTCGTCTGGTCCTCCCTTAACATGAATCTTTATTGTATCAAAGTAGCAGTCGTTCACGACTTTCATTCCAGAATTTGACCCTAGAGCTGTAGCAAATGATTTCGTTCTCTTATGAATTCTCTCTGCTATCGCTCTTAATCCTTTTGGGCCATGATAAACCGCATACATTGATGCCATTACAGCAAGCAAAGCTTGAGCTGTACAAATATTCGAGGTAGCTTTATCTCTTCGAATATGTTGCTCTCGGGTTTGCAATGCCATTCTCAAAGCCGGGTCTCCATTGCGGTCAACACTCACCCCAATTATTCGTCCTGGGAAGTTTCTTTTATAACTCTCGTCCGCGGCAAAAAATGCAGCATGAGGTCCTCCATAACCCATAGGTACACCAAATCTTTGTGAGCTTCCGACAACTACATCAGCGCCCATTTCACCAGGACTCTTTAGCATCAGAAGAGCCATAAGATCGGTCGCCATAACAACCTTGACTTCTGATTCATGAGCCGAGGCAACTAAATCCTCAAGATTTTCAGCTTCTCCATTTGCATCTGGATATTGCAATAGACAACCAAACATATCGTCTGAAAATTTCCACTCTCTGCGAGGGACTTCAATGATATTAATCCCTAAAGAAGCCGCCCTAGTTTTCATTACATCGAAAGTTTGAGGAAAGACCGCTGTATCAACTAAAAAAGTATCAGCTCCGGCTTTTGCTTGTTTTCTAGGCCTAGCGGAAAACAACATCGCCATAGCTTCTGCAGCGGCGGTTCCTTCATCTAGCAAAGACGCATTTGCAATTTCCTTTCCAGTAAGGTCAGAAACAACCGTTTGGAAATTCAATAAAGCTTCAAGTCGACCTTGAGCAATTTCAGCTTGATAGGGTGTATAAGCAGTATACCAACCTGGATTCTCTAGAATATTACGACGTATCACACTTGGCACCTCCGTAGGATAATACCCCATACCAATATAATTCCTGAAAGTGACATTTTTCGAAGCAAGCTCGTCCAGATGTTCTAGATACTCACTTTCTGTTAATGCACTTGGCAAGTTTAACTGTTCCCTTAGGCGAATCGATGAAGGAACTGTTTTCTCAATAAGTTCATTTATGGATGCGCAACCTATGGTTGAGAGCATTGATTTTTGGTCTTCAAAACGAGGACCCATATGCCTTGAGGCAAAACTTCCAATTTCCATATGAAGAAATGTAAAAATTGAGCAATTACGAAAGAACAAATATATCTTGATGGGAGCGAAACATCATCTTATCGATTGAATTTATCACCTTTGCATTATGCGACTTATTAAGATTCTAGGGTTTTCCCAGTTTCTCATTGCTCTTGGAGCTGGGACGACTGTTTATTTATCGGGGTTTGCATTGGGTTTGGAGGGTGCTTTTCTTCAGGCGGCATTACTTATTGGTGCATTAACAGGACTAGGATACACAACACAGCGATTAATAAAAACCAAGTTCTTTCCTGCTACTGCACACAAGGATAGAATTGAGTATATGAATCGCTTCGGTATAGGATTGTTAATTAGTTGGACAGTAATTGTTCTCTCTGCTTTATTATTTGTGGATTTGATTTTCTCGACAGCGACTCTTATTCTAGGTGTGTTTCTTGCCATAATAGGGCTTCTGTATGCGTTGATTCCTATGAGAGAAATCCCATATTTAAAATTACCCTTAATTTCTGTGGTGTGGGCTATCGCGACTGTCCTATTCCCTGTATTTCTTACTGGTTTAGAGGGAAGCCTTGAGGCTTGGCTTGTGTTTGCTATTGTGCTCTCTAGGGGATTATATATTTCAGGGCTTACCATACCATTCGATGTTCGAGATTTAGAAATAGACCATTTAGATATGAAAACTGCGCCTCAAGCAATGGGAATTTATTCGTCATTATACTGGGCAATGATCCTTATTGGGGCGTCGGCTATTTTGTGGTTTGGGCTTGTAGGAGCAGGTTTAATAAATGTCAACGTGGGTTTCGCATTGGGCATTCACGCTCTAATGACAATACCATTCATTTCGCCTCGTTTTGCTGGAATAAAACGATCTGAGGCCTATCATAGCATTTTTCTCGACGGGTTACTTGTTTTACAACTTTGCGTTTTACCGATGAGTAAGTGTTGTTTCATTTAGCCTAATGTAAATTTGAACAATGCAATCCACTCTTCCAACAATAGAAGCCGCTAAAGCATTAGATGCCGCAGATCCTTTAAGTAGTTTCAGGGAGCATTTTCTTTTTCCGCAGCATAAAGGAAGAGACACTTTGTATTTTACAGGGAATAGCTTGGGCTTACAGCCTCGTGATGCATATAAATCTATACAGGTAGAACTCGATGATTGGGCAGATCACGGAGTAGAAGGTCACTTCCGTGCCCGTAATCCGTGGATGCATTACCATGAACTTTTTAGTGAAATGCTGGCGTCAATCGTAGGTGCCAAGCCATCCGAGGTTGTAGCTGACGTGCATTCCGCGGCGTCGTCGGTCG
>DUCW01000074.1:2484-4663 GCA_012959595.1 Gemmatimonadota bacterium | reverse complement strand
GCAAGCTGTTCCGAAATGGGAACATGCAGATTTCACTGGCTGCGCAGTGAATTCAATGATTTCCGAGAACTGCTTGCCTGTGATTTTTATTATTTTCCATCGTTTTTTGACGGCTTTTTCCAAGGCCGCTTGCACTTGGCCTTTTACCATTTCACGTTGTTCATCGGTGAGTTGGTCCCAACCATCGTGGTCGTCCATATCTCCAATACCGTTGCCAGGGATCACGGTAACTGGGTTACCATCCTTGTCGACAAGGTTACCATCTTCATCTACAGAGACATCACCGTCTGCAAGCGCTTGAGAGAGTGACTTTCCACCCATTCCCTGAGCTTGCTCGATGGCTTCTTTAATCTCAGGATCCTTCATCAACTCGGAGAAGTACCACTCTGAATGCTTTTCTCTCGGGAAACTGGCAATCTTGGCGCTCACCTTGGCGTAACGGTCTGCAGCCTTTGGACCCATCTGTTCGATTTGCTCGGGAGTAAGAGGCTTGAATGCCTTACCGGGGATGAGTCCACCTTCTGGCAATTCAACTTCTTCGATCAAGGAGTTGATGGCGAGATCAGTCGCGTAGTTCCAGATAATGTGAGGATCGCGACGACGTGAGGTCGTGTGGTCAAAGATGAGGTGATAGCACTCGTGCTTGAGCAATCCCTTAACTTGAAGAGATTTGAGACCGGCAAGAAACCGGGGATTCCACCAAAAGCGAACTTCACCGTCTTTGGCGAGAACGCCAGCAGTAGGAATCGCTTCAGTCTTAATCTTTGTGATACCTCGCAGGATGGCTGCGAAGAAAGGCTCGTCCCACATCAGTCGAATGAGGTGTGGACTTAGGTCAAATGCGGCTGCTTCCTCTGCGGTAACTTCGCGAGCAGTAAGAGCGTCATTTGCTGATTTGGTTGGTTTGGCCATTGGGTGACTCCTTTAGATTAATTATCTTTACTTTATATAGATAATTTAATCCATTTTATAGTCAATTTTCACAGATTTTAATTTATTTTTGAGAAAAAAACTCGAGACCACGTTGGTGGAACTCTCCGATTTTTCCGGAAACATAGATGAGATATTTTGACCAAAGTGGTTCCTGCTTACTCTCTGTTAAGATATCGACGACGATTCCAGTAGATTTTTCTTCATCCGACTTAATCTTTACTAAGTCCCCTATTTCATATTGATGATGCATCAGGTAATTCCCTTAAAAGCCTCAAGCTATAATTGTTGACTATGATTTTTTCCCCACTTACCAAGAACCAGTGATGTTTATATATGTCGTTGATAGACCAAGCATCTCTAGTAAACCCCAGATACATGTAAATTTTCTGGTCTGATTGTGAATTTATTCGATATGTACGCCAGATATTTCTTTCCCTGACAACCAGGATCCCATTCTTGGTGCCAAGAATGGTGTGTTCGAAATCTTTGGTAACCGTCTTTTCGTCGGATACGTAGATAGAACCAGGGATCAGATCTGCAACCTTCATCTCTATAATTATACATCATTTCTCCAGAATTAAACAAACGAGAACGCAAAGTTCCCGCAGTTTTATTTTGATTGTCGATCACTTGAGATTCCGAGATGCCTGGACTGCTCGAACAACTTCTTGACCCATCAGCTTATGCATATGCTGGATGTTCTTGATGTTCTGAGCACTGGTGATGACGTTCCACACTTGGATCATCAGCTCTCCAGGCAATGCCTTTGCGAATCCTTCAACGTTCTTGCACTGGGCCAGTGTCCAGTCGTTGCTCTTGGAGTGCGCTCCGATCTTTTCGACCACCGCAGCCAGAGTGCTCTGTGGCAGATCCTTACAGTCGCTGCTCTTAACGTCTCCATTGAGGACATCTTCTGCACTGATCTGACGATCATATTCTCTGACAAACTGAGTGAAAGCGATAGAAGCTTCGAGACCAAGCATTCCGAGACAGACGGCATACATGCCGTCAGGGGTGCTCCGTCCAGCATTCTTCGAAGGCTCCATGTTCATGTGCTTGAGACATTCGTCAACACGGTGCCAGCTTGCCGGGTTCGGGCAAACGGTTCCTGGCTCAACTGCTCCAGGATCGACCCGAAGGTGCATTTCATTCTGGCGAATGAAATCCATGATAACCGTGTCGATATCATTGATCTCAGCCCATGAAAGCCAGTCTACCGCGGTAGGTTCGATATCAGCAAACCAGA
>DUCW01000074.1:1107-2395 GCA_012959595.1 Gemmatimonadota bacterium | reverse complement strand
AGCAAGGCTGGATCCATTTCATTGACGTCATACTCAGAACCGTGGTTTACGGCAGCGATGACGCGGGTGTCCGGATGCAACTGGTAAGGATTACCGTTCTTGTCATTTCCAAGCTCGCGGTCGAGAACCAGTTGGAAGAAAGATTGTTGAACTCCAGGAAGAGATCGGTTGAGCTCGTCAAGCATAAGCACTACTGGCTCATTACAGGCTCGGACGAACCAGCTTGGCATGCAGAAAGTCATAATGCCAGATTCCTTCATACCCTCGATGTCAGGGTAACCACCAACATCACCTTCTGACATGGTGCTACCACGTACGTCGATGAAAGGAAGGCTGTGCTGATCAGCAACTGCCTTACCAAGGTGAGATTTACCAACACCAGTTGGACCACGCATCAGGATTGCCATTTTTGCGGGAAGGTTGGGTGCTACGAGAGAGAAAGTTTTGATGTCCATTGAGAACTCCGGGTTGGTTGGTTTTGGTTGATTATCTTTATTCTTATATAGATAATTTAATTCATCTGTGCTGATTTTTCACAGATTGTTTAAATAAAGTTGTTTTAGTCTTCGTCTTCAATGGTGACCCATGAAGCATCCCACTGTTCCATGCCGTTTGGCCCCATCACCGTAAGCAGTCGATTTTTGCTAGAGCTCCAGCTATTATCGTCGCTTTCGACGATTATTCCAGTCATACCGGCTTCAAGGTGACTCAGACGTCTGCCCGCTCTTACACTAATTGTAACCAGCATTCCAGGTTCGAAGTTCCATTCGACACGAAAGTCGCCTTGTTCTACTCGCTCTCTACGGCGATTCATGGAAAGCTTCCGCTTTGTCTGCCGAAAAGTGTCACCTTTGTCTTTCCGAGATTGCTTGAGATCGTACAGGACGTCGTGGTTGATTTCCTTAGAGCACTTTGGCTCCCAGGTTTCACCGTCTTCATTCAGATCGTCGAGCTCGCCGTTATCTCTAGCTTCGCGAATTTGTTTCTTGGCTTCTTTGAGGACATTGATGGAAAATGTTCTTGACATGCAGTTCCTTTAGATTATCTTTATATAGATAATTTAATCCAATATCAGCCTCTTTTTCACAGATTGTCTAAATTAAACCCAATCGAAATGTGGATCTTCTCCATCTTTTTTTCCAGGAGATTCAGAAGCCCGAGTGGTCGGAGGTTCTAAAGATTTTTTAGATTTTTTCGGAGGTTTTCTAGGAGTAAACACTGGTGTCACAATTTCTTCTTCAATTGTGAGTTTTTCATACTTTTTTTTCCTTTTACGAATAGTACTTGT
>DUCW01000074.1:0-1055 GCA_012959595.1 Gemmatimonadota bacterium | reverse complement strand
CCAATCTAAACATTGTACCCATCCGTCATTTGTCCATTTTTCCAAATAAGCCTGCAACGAGTACGCGTCTTCGGGGTTTCCAACCAGAGATGCATCATCAATGCCAAACATTTTATATGCCTCCTCTCCCTGTAATTTTGATACCCGAATTCTATATCGGCCAGGCGTTGGTGTCGATGCTCCCGTATAGGTAAAACTATAGGCCCACACGCTTTCCAACATACAGGGAGCGTCCAGACCATTATCTGTTTTAATTCTATATAAACATCGCCTCTTATATTCTGACATCAATACCTCGTTTTCATTTAAAATATACAGCCAAAAGGCAATTTGTATAAATCTAAGGCAGAGTCAATGAATCTTATTGAGGGTTGCTTTCATAATATATTCGGCCTGCATTCTAGCCCAGTGAGATGCCGAAAATTCATCTTGAAAACTTTTCTCTCCAGCACTTAGCGATGGGTCTGAAACACAATCGACTTTTGCGTGATGAGTATCGTCGGTGGGATCGACCCAGGTTTCAACTTCAACATCAGCATAGTCCTCCCAATTATATGGGTCGGTATCCAAGGTGTGATAATTTCGACCTATCTCTTCTCGGATAATTTTTCTAAGTTGTCTCTTTGAAATTTTCATTATCTGAACCTTAACATATCATCAAGCGCCTGATCATATCTGTTGGTGAGTTCTTCAACTTCACTGGCCACTGTGCGTGCACGGGTGGTTTGTGCAGCAAGCTCTCCATATCGTTCAGCCATTCTATCCATTAGCCTATTAGTTTCCATACTCCAATGTGTCAGACTCTCGATGGCTTCACCGAGCTCTCGAAGCTCATTGTCTGAAGCATACATTTCATGGTCATGCTGTTCGGATAAGAGTTTTGATTTCTCTTCTTTGATGATTCTCCTTAATTGATTCTTTGTGATTTTCATTTCTCTTCTTCCTCTTCTTCGAGTTCCTTAATCGTCTTCTTGCTCCATTTACTTTTTGGCATTAACTTTTCAATGCGAAAATTCAGGGCTTTCATTCCATTAATTGTTGGTTGACCCAAATCA
>DUCW01000073.1 GCA_012959595.1 Gemmatimonadota bacterium | reverse complement strand
CATTAGAAAAGAAAACGAGGAAATCTGGGGCAGCCTAGATTCTCCGAGCGAATCGGTTAACAACATGTTGACAGATCTTAGGAATTCAAGACCACAGGGTGATCAAGAACTGAAGATATCCAAATTGAGAGCAAAACTTGCACAAGTCACCGCAGAAGTTGAAAATTACAATCAACGTATCGCTGAAATAGAGAATGAGCGCCTAAAAATGGAAGACGAACTGGCTAATGCCTTAGCCGCTTCAAATTTTGAAATTAATCGGGAGGAATTCATTGCAACAATCTTTCACAAAGCCGAAATCGCTTGTGATATTGGTCGCGAATTCGGCAGTGTCAGAACGAATACGCACTGGCGTTTCCATTCCGTTGAGGGTGGAAAAATCTTCATCACGAATCTGAATACGAAGCGTCGTCCTGGTTTCAAACAAGGTGTAATCACTGCTGCAATTGAAAAGCTCGAAATCGGTCAAGGAAAAGTCAAAATCGGTAGCCTTATTTCGGTAAAATGGCAAGAGGATGCCCTCATTGCCCTTCATCCATATCTATGTGTTACGGGTAAGTGGATAACCTTCGACCCGGATTTTGAACCTGATGAATACATACACTGTGTGCGATGCGGTGAATCTGATTTCAAAGTAATTTACGGACACCAGCATGGTCCATACGATGAGCCAGATTCACTAGGTCATTATTGTCAACAATGTGGGCACCTTACAGATCTGAGGTTGGATTTCCCTGACATAGATGAGTACTACCAGGACATGGCTGAAGAACATATGGAGAACCAGATGGATGCACTACGAGAGGAAAGTAAACTATGATTGACCACCCAAGCAAGCATGACTTGGTCACCGCCTATGAGAGGTGCTGTCCCAGAGCGGCGTACGAATCGATGATTGATAGAACCCCCCCTAGCTTAGCATTGCGGAGAATATTCGTAGAAGGAAATGTAGTCGATGCGCTAGCTCGAGATTCCATATTCTCGGACGGAGTCACTGTCACTACTCGGGACGTTGGGCGAGCAGCAGCGGAAACATCGGCTCTAATGGCCGATGATTCCGTAGTGAGGATTAACCAAGCGACCTTTGTCACCCCCGGAGGAGAGTCAACTAGGCTGGACTCGATAGTCAGGTCCGGCGAGAAATGGAGCCATGAAGAGGTCAAATCGGGAACCGATGCCAAAGACAAGTACGTTTACGATGCATTGGTGTCTACCGATCGAGCCAAGCGTGCCGGCCTGAATGTCGACGAGGTGAGGTTGGTCACTGTGAACAGGAATTGGCGTCTAGGCGACTCCCCTGAGGCCCTATTCCAATACACGGACGTCACTGATAGAATTCAAGACCCTAGAATGGTAGGCCTCTTGTCGCGTACCTACGCGGCTCTCCAGAATGGTAAGGTGCCTACAGCCTCATTGGTCTCTGGATGTTGGAAGTGCGAATACTTCTCAAGTTGCTTCGGTGAGGTTGAATATCCGATTACATTACTAAAGAGGCTTGGTGATGTCAGAATCTTAGCGCTAAGCCAGCAGGGCGTAGTGGACATCCGTAACATACCCGCAGACTTTGATCTCACCAATGGTCAGAGAGAAAATATCAACTCTGCACTGAACGGTCAAGAGCATGTGAATCAGGACCTCCTGGAAGAGTTACTAGGCGGACTAGAAGAACCTGTGAGGCATCTTGACTTCGAATGGTCAGGCTTCGCCGTTCCCCTGCACACGGACGTCGCCCCCTGGGGTGCCGTGACAACCCAGTACTCGATTCACCTAGAGGTCCAAGACGGTCTCGAGCACACTGAGTACCTATCTGAGTCAGAGGGGGATGACAGGAGGGAGCTAGTCGAGAAGATGATTCAGGATGTTGGTGAAGAGGGCAGCATAGTTGTCTACAGCATAGCGGCCGAGAGGAGTAGAATACGCGAAATGGCAAGGTGGTTCCCCGACCTCAGCAATGAACTATCGGCAATCGAGAGGAGGCTTTTTGATCTTCAGCCCCTAGTCAAGAGATGCCTGATTTATCCGCAGTTCTTCGGTAAATCATCCTTGAAACTTGTCTCACTGATAGTCCCAGGCTTCGGTTACGATGGCCTCGACATCGACAACGGTGAAGATGCCATGGGTGCGATGAACTTGATGACGAGGGGGGAAATAGACGCTGGAGATGTACCAGTGCTCCGAGAGCGGCTGCTGCGGTACTGTGAGAGGGACACCGAGGCCACGGCACGCATCCTACAGGCACTCAGGGACATGGTGGCAGGTGATTAGGGATGGCTCGAAGAGTAAGATGGAATATGCAGACAGTAACGGCTTGGCTACAAAAGAAGGGTTACGGTGAATTGGTAGATAATGAGTTCAAAGGAACCAAGCATAGACACATCTGGAGATGCAAATTAGGTCATGAATTCCCGAGGACGTTTGATTTCATCAAGCAGAATGATATCTTCTGCAGTAAATGCGAACCGAGATATCGGAGGCAGGAGTACACCAGGTTTGTATTCCAGCAATTGACGGGAAAGAGATTTCACCTACACCGGAATTTGGACTGGTTGAGAGATGATAGAGGGGGGCGCAATTGCATAGAACTGGACGGGTACAACGAGAAACTATCGATTGCCTTTGAGTACGACGGCGGTCAGCACGAACAAAGGGTCGAGGCATGGCAAGACGAGAATGAGTTCGAAGAACTACAGAGGAAGGACAGGCTGAAGGACACGCTCTGCAAGGAGAAAGGAGTCGTCCTAATCAGAATCAGGCACGAGTTGAAAACCGATGAGATAGAAGCGCACGTGACAGCCGAGCTACAAAAGAACGGCCTTGGCCATCTGATAGTCGGTACCGTGGACAATAGCAATTACAGATCCATTGTTACACACGAACTGCTAAGGGAGGCTAGAGAGTATGCTGAGGAACGTGGAGGCGAGTGTAGGTCGGAGTTGATTCTAATCATTTCTGACCCCGTTACCTTCTACTGCCCAATCCATGATCACGAGTGGCCCGTTAGTCTCGGTGCGCTACGGAGTAGGCCAACTTGGTGCTCCCATTGTTCAAAAGAAGACTTTAGAGAAAGGACCAGACAGAGGAACAAGCAGGAATTTGAAGAGCGGATGGGTAAAGGGAAGGAACCCCTTGACAAAATGGCAGCAAACTTCCCAGGATACCAATGTCTCTCAGATGAATATGATGAGAGTAAGACAGAGTATCTATGGAAGTGCCCAGAAGAGGCTCATCCTCCCTTCCCATTGTCATACAACAGAGTGCAAAACGCCCACCGAAAAGAACAGGAACACATCTGCCCTAAGTGCAACAAGAAGAACAAAATCACGATTGGCGATATGCAGGACCACGCGAAGAAAAACGGCGGGACTTGCCTGACTGAGGAATTGGACAAGAGAGGGAAGACAGATGTCGAATTCAAGTGCGACAACAAGGAGCACGAGCCTTTCACTTACACCGCCACCATGGCGAAGAATGATCCGAATCTATGGTGCCCCATTTGCCAGAACAGGAAGAAGTTCAGACATGATATTGCGTTCGTCAGGTCTCTCTGTGAGAAGAACAACTTCGAGTTACTGTCGGAGAAATACTACGGAAATACTACGAAAATGAAAATAAAATGTAAGAAATGCGGTTCCAAGTTTGACGAGAACCTCAGGTGGATGCAGCATTGGGATGGCGACGTATGGTGCGATATGTGCATCATAGCAGATTCTGATTAGATTGGTTTTTGATAATCATAAGTGTAAACTGAGTTGATTCATAATCCGATTACCCTCGATCGCAAGGGTACCCTCTGCTTATACGGGTAAGCAAAGGGCCCCCTTTGATTGATTTTCACAGGATTGATTTAATACCATCAACACTTGATTGAATTCATGGGTTCATTTAGTGCTGATTTGACAGATAAAATAAGGAGTATATTTGAAGATATATCCACTCATGTCGAGAACAAAATCGGTTCATTAACATTAGATGAAATACAACTTAAGCCGTTTGATAATGCTCTTTTTTCGGATAACCTAGATTCTCTATTATTCCATCATGTCATGCAAAGGGTGACACGTTCGTTTGTGACAAAATTGGGACAAGATATGGAGGCTATTGCAAGAGAAATTTTGGAATCATCTGGTGCGACAAACATACGGTGGAAAAAACAAGCAGAACCCTTCGATATAAAGTTCAATCACCATAATGGAACCGATGAATATTGGATCGAAATGAAATCAATTTTTGGACAAAATAAGAGCAATCAAGCGACTATTGACGCTGAGGCTGAAAAGGCAACAAGGGCAGGAAAAAAATTCCTATTGTGCGTTTACAATGAAAATAGAGAGGACACGGATGGAATACTATCGGGGCCAAATTTTTGGAATTTTATAGGTGATGATGATGAAACTTGGGAGAACCTGTCTTTACTATTGAAGGAAGAAGGAAAAAAGTTCGATTTTGAAGATTGGGCTACGCAAGCAGTGGAGAGGCTGAAAGTTTGATTCAACCGTTATTCTAACGAATCAAAGGGTCAATGCACAAACCCATTGATTCGTTTTGACCCAATCAAAGGGCTTGCAGTGGGTCTTTTCATACGCTACCGTTTGCTCAGGCTTTCTGTTGCCCCTTTGATTATAGTATTCTGGGCTGATGGGATTCACGAAGATTATAGATTCGCTTTTGCATAATCTACTGCATTGCGGAA
>DUCW01000072.1:3202-4699 GCA_012959595.1 Gemmatimonadota bacterium | reverse complement strand
CCCAGAGTAATCCGGGAATTTCCTCTCGACAATGACTCTGAGTATGAACTAGGCCAAGCCCTAACAGTTGGGATTTTTGAACCAGGTGACTCGGTTAAAGTTATTGGGACTTCAAAGGGAAAAGGTTTTCAAGGAGTTGTAAAGCGTCATGGCTTCGCGGGCCGTCCTGCAACTCATGGTCATTTTGGGGGTCGAGGCCCGGGTTCAATGGGGCCAGGAACTGACCCAAGTCGAGTGATAAAAGGGAAAAAATTGCCGGGAAGGATGGGAGGCAAGAGGACCAGTATCAGTAATCTAGAAGTCGTCAAAATAGATGAGGAACGCAATCTCTTGTTCATTAAAGGGGGAGTTCCAGGGTCTAGAAACAGTTACCTGATGATCCAGAAGCGAATCTCATGAAAGCTACTTACTACGATATCAATGGATCCAGTCAGGGTGAGCAGGTGCTTCCTGACTGGTTGTTTGACGGAGTGGTTAATGAGGACGTCATGCACCAAGTTGTGAAAGCTTATCTTTCAAATCAACGGAGAGGGACTGGAGCAGCCAAGTCTCGCGGAATGGTAGCAGGTGGTGGAAGGAAACCCTGGAAACAAAAAGGGACGGGTAGGGCTCGTGCAGGTACTATAAGGTCTGGAATTTGGACGGGTGGAGGTGTCATCTTCCCTCCAGTCCCACATTCTTGGCGTCAGCGTGTCCCTAAAAGAGTGAGAGCTTTGGCAAGGCGATCAGCACTAAATTCCAGAGCACAGGGAAATAGAGTTTCGTTGGTCGAACGGCTTGATTTTAAAAGTCCGAAAACTAAGAAATTAAAAGAAATTTTATCTAATATTGGAATAGAGGGTAAAGTTTTGGTGTTGACTGATGGGAAAAGGGAAGGTGTCTATTTGTCAGGCCGTAATTTGCAGGAGGTGATCGTTCGACCATTTGGACAGGAATCAGTTTACGATATTCTATGGGCTAATATTGTTTTGATCGAACAAGAAGCTCTCGAGAGATCAGAACCTTCTCAAGCTGATAAGAAAGCTAGCTTGTCTCGTTCGCGAGGAAGGCCATAAATTAAGTCTCGGGAAGACTCCGTTAAGGTAAAAAGGAAATGGGCTCCTAGATCCAGATCCAGTGGGAGGCGTGAGGTTTCGGTGTCCACGGTGGTTGAGGAGCAATTCACTCCAATTCAGGATAAGCCGAAGTTCGATACTTCAACTATAAAACTTCCTAAGATCTCGGAACTCACCGATTTTTTGTTGGAATTCGAGTCAGTTGTTGAGATTGAAAGTTTAAGGGATAGAGATGGCCGCAAGACAGCCAAAGCTATATATGAAGCTCGCTTAGTGGCATTAGGCAAGGATTCAGGGCAGGAGACTGGTGATGCGTGAAATTTATGATGTAATTCAAACTCCAGTCGTGACCGAAAAATCAGTGAGAGAGATGGAGGCACAGAATCTTTATACATTCATAGTCGATGAGAGGGCCAATAAGATAGAGATTGCCAGTGCTGTC
>DUCW01000072.1:0-3192 GCA_012959595.1 Gemmatimonadota bacterium | reverse complement strand
GAGAAATTATGGGATGTCACTGTGAAGAAGGTTCGGACTATGAGGTACTCAGGAAAACTGAAGAGAATATCAATGGGCAGGATGACTCCCGATAGAAACTATGGTCGAGGGGCTTCTTATAAGAAGGCGGTTGTTCAGCTAGCAGAGGGTGATCACATTGAATTCTACGAGGCTGGTTGATCATGGCTATTAAGAAATTTAAACCCATGACTCCTGGGACTCGTTTCCGTTCCATTGTGGACAACTCCGACTTCTTGACTAAGAAGGACCCGGAAAGATCTCTGTTGGAACCTCTTCTGAAGTCTGGAGGAAGAAACCATCACGGAAGGATTACTTCGAGGAGAAGAGGTGGGGGACATAAGCGTCGTTATCGCAAAATAGATTTTCGGCGCAATAAGTTGGGAATTCCTGGAAGAGTTGCAGCTATAGAGTATGATCCAAATAGAAGTTCCAACATTGCTCTGATCCAGTATGCGGATGGGGAAAAGAGATATATTCTACACCCGCGAGGATTGAAAGTCGGTGCAACTATTGTGTCTGGGCCTGATGCTGATATTCAGGTCGGTAATTCATTGCCACTCGAACGCATTCCGTTGGGTACGATTGTACATAATATTGAGTTGAAGCCTGGGAAAGGTGGGCAGATGGCTCGTTCGGCAGGGGCAGGAGTTCAGGTAATGGCTAAAGAGGGCAAGTATGTAGCTCTTAGGTTACCGTCAACGGAAGTTCGGCAGGTATTCAAAGATTGCACGGCCACTATCGGTCAGATGGGAAATATAGAGCACAATCTTCAGACATTGGGTAAAGCGGGAGCTAGCCGTTGGCGTGGTCGTCGCCCGAAAGTACGAGGAGTAGCAATGAACCCGGTAGACCATCCCCATGGTGGTGGTGAAGGTCGGACATCAGGAGGACGCTCTCCTGTGACTCCATGGGGAAAGAGGGAAGGCATCAAGACCAGAAAGAAGAAAAAAGCTTCTAACAAGTATATTATACGTGGTCGTAAACGGGGACGGGCCACCAAGTGATGTGTAACTATTTGGGATCTAGACAGGGAATAAAAAGGTTGATTATATGGCACGTAGCGTAAAAAAAGGGCCTTACATAGATCAGGGACTCTTGGAAAAAGTTGAGGCAATGAATAGCAGTGGCTCTAAGAAGGTGATTAAAACTTGGGCTAGAGCTTGTACTATTCCTCCCGAATTCGTCGGGCATACGTTAGCTGTTCACAACGGCAACAAGTTTATTCCGATTTTCATTACTGAAAATATGGTAGGCCATAAGTTAGGAGAGTTCTCTCCCACGCGATTGTTCAGGGGTCATAGTGGCAAGCTCGCCGACAAACGGTCTAAGATAGCTTAGTGGAGAGTTCAAGGATGGAAGCTAAAGCGACGGCTCGTATGGTTAGGATGAGTCCCAGGAAAGTTCGTTTGGTCGTAGATCAAATTCGTGGAAAATTGGTCAATGAGGCCTATGCGATTTTGGAGTTTTCTAATAAATTTGCATCAGAACCAGTGGGGAAAACCCTGCGATCAGCAGTGGCTAACGCCCTTGATAAAGCTAAGGGTGCAGGCGAGGTTTTAGATGTGGACGAACTGCGTGTTGAGACCGCATTTGTTGATGAAGGCCCGACTTATAAGAGATGGAGAGCAGCGGCTATGGGTCGGGGTTCTCCGCGGCGAAGAAGAACTAGTCATATAACTGTCATTGTAAACACCGAGGATTGATAATGGGACAGAAAACGCACCCGATTGGATTTCGCCTCGGGGTAGTCAAGGATTGGAAATCTACATGGTATGCTGAAGGGGATTTTTCCGAATTGCAGGCTGACGACACACTTAGAGCCTATTTGCATAGAAGGTTGTCCCATGCGGCTTTGTCGAAAGTAAGAATAGAAAGGAAACCTTCTAAAACGGTAGTCACTCTCTTTACGGCTCGTCCTGGGGTTGTGATTGGCAAAAGAGGCTCGGAAGTAGACAAGCTTCGTGATGAACTAGCCCTCGTTGTTGATGCAGAAATCTCAGTCAATGTCGAAGAGATAAGAACTCCCGAGGTGGATGCTCGTTTGGTGGCGGAAAATGTTGCCCACCAACTCAAGGAGCGTATTTCTTTCCGCAGGGCTATGAAGCGTGCAATCCAGTCTGCGATGAGAGCGGGTGCTTTGGGAATTAAGATTCAGTGTGCGGGAAGATTGGGAGGAGCGGAAATAGCAAGGACAGAAGGATATAATGAAGGAAGAGTGCCGTTGCACACGCTAAGGGCTGACATCGATTATGCGGATGTACCAGCGCATACCAGTTATGGAATAGTTGGAGTGAAGTGTTGGATTTTTAGTGGAGAAATTATTGAAGAACGGAGAGGTCGTACCTACTCTACGGCCTCTAGGGGAAAGGCTTAAAAAATGTTAGCGCCTAAGAGAGTCAAACATCGTAAGACTCATAAGGGTCGTATGCGTGGCAATGCACAAAGAGGCAACAAGGTTTCATTTGGCCAATTTGGCTTACAGTCGACTGAATGTGGCTGGATTTCTAATCGACAGATCGAAGCGGCTCGTGTGGCTATGACTCGTCATATTAAACGCACAGGTAAAGTGTGGATCAGGATTTTCCCAGACAAGCCGATCACATCTAAACCAGCCGAAACTCGTATGGGAAAAGGAAAAGGGAATCCAGAAGGTTGGGTGGCCGTTGTAAAACCAGGAAAGATGATGTTTGAGTTAGAAGGAGTTTCAGTAGAAGTTGCAAAACGAGCTCTGGAGTTGGCTTCTGCAAAGCTTCCTGTAGCAACTCGCTTCATTGTCAGATCAGATCAATTACTAGGATAGACAGAGACAATCATGAAAGTTACAGAAATACGTGAATGGGATAATGTTGAGATTACTGCTCGCCTTGAAGAGCTGAAGGAGGAGCATTTCCGATTACGTTTCCAGGCGGCAACGATGACACTAGACAATCCTAAGATGATTCAAGGGATCCGGCGAGACTTGGCTCGCTTAAAAACCGTACTGAGGGAACGCCAGATCAATACTAGATCTGAGAAGGATGGTCTATCATGACTGGAGATACTGTGACTGGAAGGAAAAATCGTAAAATAAGATCTGGAACCGTCATTTCGGATAGGAACGATAAGACGGTAACGGTGTCAGTGGAACGGCAATTTGCACATCCGCTTTACACAAAGCAGATAAAGCGCACA
>DUCW01000071.1:3001-4722 GCA_012959595.1 Gemmatimonadota bacterium | reverse complement strand
CAGAAATTGCCATAAGATAGGTAAAGTAACCATTGCCAGAACCAACATCAAGGACAGTCTTACCTTTTAATGATTGTAGACTAACACCTGAAAGACGATACCAAATCAACCCCCCCCATTCATGAATAGCTATCGATAACATCCCAGCTGAGTGCAAGAACTTGAAGCGCCCCCAACCGGACATATGCCCCGTATGATAGTCCACAGGGAACGCTATTACATCCCATCCTTGAGCACGAAAGGCGCCAACTGCTCTCGGTATATGGCTTGCTGACGTCAGTAGCAGCCAACCACTGTCGTCTGAGACTAGCTTCCTGGCTAACTCTGCGCTCTCTGCCGTAGTTCGAGATTCGTCCTCATAAATGATCTTCGTACTATCCAAACCCAGCCCACTGAAAATGAGGCGGGCTGTAAATGCATGATTGTCTGATTCCGAAGTCCCTACCCCACCTCCACTGAACAAGATCGGTAAATCCGGATATGCTCGCGCCAAAATAGCCGTCTCAACGAGTCGGTCACCTGCTCCATTTAAAGATGCAACGCCACGAGAATCCGTTATTCCAGTGTCTTCTCCTCCAGCTAAGACCAAGATCCCCGAAATATCTGTGGGCAAATCTGTAGGGCGCGGAAACCTATTCTCTAGCGGGGACACAGCCCATTCACCTACTGGAGCAAGTGATAAGAAAAGGATACCGGCAAATACACTGTACACAATCCTCCGCCCAGCCACGAACCAACCACTGACCAAGAACGCAGTCGCCATTGCCAAACCGAAGAGTACGATACGATCAGGCTGCAAAATCCATTCCAAGAGACTAGTCATAATTTTAAGTGACCACTCACTATCGGCCTTCTTATAGATAGATAACGACGGCCATTAATACACGGAGTAAGAAATATGTTAGAGTCAAGCTATGTTACTATACGAAGAACAGAAATTTTTACTACCAAATAAGAATGCCGCTCTTCAGCATACTATGTTTTCTCATAGCTTCTGCAATTAGTACCCTTGGAACAAAAGCTTATATATCCCTTGCAATAAATAAGAATATATTGGCAATCCCCAAGGATCGGAGCCTTCATAATCTAGCGATCCCCAAGGGTGGTGGAATTATAATCGGTGCAACTTTTTTGTCTGGACTCTTGTTGCTCCTATTAATGAACATTGTACCATCAGGATTGGCAGCAGCACTTCTTGGTGGAGGCGTAACGCTCGTTATAGTCGGGTTTATAGATGACTTAGGAGAAGTTGAGCCAGTAATACGTTTTATCCTTCAGTTCTTAGTCTCATTTTGGGCGTTGTATTGGTTGGGAGGCATGCCCGAGATTGATATAGGACCATGGGTACTAAAGCGATCTTGGGCTAGCCATCTCCTAGGTTCTCTCGGAATTGTTTGGTTTATCAATTTGTTCAATTTCATGGATGGCGTTGATGGCATGTTGGCCTCTAACGCAAGCCTGTTCTGTCTAGTAGCAGCATCCATTCTATTCTGGCTAGGCCATAGTTCGCCCTCAGTCATACTTATCCTATTAGCTGCAAGTCTAGCTGGATTTTTGATCTACAATTGGTCTCCTGCTCAAGTATTCATGGGAGATTCTGGTGCGGCCTTTATCGGATATATACTGGCGGTAATAGGTCTTTATTCGGTATCAGAGGGGATGCTGAATTTCTGGACCTGGATTATCCTGATGGGTTACTTCGTCGCTGATACGACAACCAC
>DUCW01000071.1:0-2949 GCA_012959595.1 Gemmatimonadota bacterium | reverse complement strand
AGAACATAGAAGCCATGCATATCAGCAGCTCGCTTTAATCTGGAAAGACCATAGGCGAGTAACCCTTTTCGTGCTGGGAATTACTGCGTTTTGGATGGTTCCACTAGCTCTATTATCACTTCGTTTCCAGCAGAATACCATAATTGTTGCGATGATAGCCCTAGCACCAGTTGTTACCCTCACACTTCTTCGTGGGCCACTTTTCCGTTCATGAAGGTACGTGTCAGGAAGTCATCTGTGGTATGAAAGTGAATCCAACACTTGGGATTGGTCTTTGGGGTTTAGGAAAACATGCGATTCATCGAATATTGCCGGCACTTAGGTCTTCTGAAACAGTAAAGTTGGTCGGAGTCACCAGCCGTAATCAGAGCGTAGGAAGTAAGACCGCTAAAACTCTTGGCTGCTTCTATTGGAATGACCCTTCTGAGATGCTCAAACATCCGAGCATTGATGTCGTTTATCTCTCTACACCAATAGGCCTACATGCGGAAATGGGTGAATCTGTGTTGAAAGCAGGCTGTCACCTCTGGTGTGAAAAATCCCTTTCAAATTCTCTTGATCAATCTACCCGCCTCATATCTCTAGCAAGAAAGAAAAACTTGGCACTGTGTGAGACTTTGATGTACCAATACCACCCTCAATTCGAAAGGCTTAGGGGTATTGTTTTTTCGTCGGATTTTGGGGAAACCGTAAGCCTCACAAGTCGTTTTACAATCCCTACGCTTGATCAGCCCGGATTCCGAGATTCACCTGACCTTGGAGGAGGCGCACTCTTCGATGTGGGATGCTATCCGATCTCCCTCGCATCGGAATTTCTCGGCAACGATTTGTCAGTAGATTTTGCTGAACTGGAAGATGACAACAATTCAAAGGTAGACCGAAGAGGGCGAGCAATACTTAAGTCCAAGGTTGGTTCGATAGCATTTCTAGAATGGGGAATGGGCTCAGCGTACCGAAACGAGGTGACCATCTGCGGCACAAGTCAATCCGTTTATGCAGACAAGATCTTCTCGAAAAATACTGGGCAGCATTCCTCCTTGCGGATCCGGGATCACTACGGTACTCCAACTGAGGAAAATATTGCTCCTGCCGATTACTTCGTTTCGATGATAGAAGTGTTTACCAGAAGTGTTTGGGAGCAAAGTATGCGGAACCAGCTCTGGGGAACTCTCCAAAACCAAGCTGTTTTAATGAACAAGATTCGCGCTCAAACAATCTCTTTCTGATTGCGCAGAATCAACTCACCATGCGAATGACATGAAACCCCTCTCCGTAGGGAAACCCCGACTGTGAGCCCCGGAAGATTGCCATAGCTCGGACCGCCTCTGCAGAACGCGATCCATAGGGCTCTGATATTTGGCTCTCAAAACATCGAAATGCCTCGAGCTTAGTTTCTATTTGTTCAGAGATATCAACTACCCAATTTGGAGTAAAATTCGGTTCAATATGAGGAGCATTCCACTGGGTTTCAGACGGAGTTTCGTACGCAGCTAGAAGTTCGATCTTACTGCCTGCTTTTACTGGGCGGCTGGCAACCATCACAGCCTCAAAAACCGCTTGGTGGTCAATATGTCGATCAGGGTAAGGGCATAATACGATCGAGGGCTCCTTGTCCTCAATCACCTTATAAATACTAGCATTCAACTCATGAACTGGCTCACGGTGGATAAACGTAGCAGGAATTTCGAGAGAGATCGCTTCACTCACTCCAACCAATTCGTGAGCCATTTCCATTTCCTGAACTGTACGAGTATAGGCTTCGGGAGGATAAAGAGGAGGCAGGTGACCAGAGACCGTCAAAACAGTGACCTCCCTGCCATCAGCAGCATATTTTGCAATCGTCCCACCCGCTCCGAGAATCTCATCATCGGGGTGAGGTGCTACCACTAAGACGCTAGAGTCTGACAAAAGAACTCCCTTCTGAAGTCATCTTAAATAACGATATGAGGAGAGGGCATCGGTATGATAAACCGACCTCCTTGCTGCCGATAAAGATCATGTTTCTCCATTATGGCTCCTGCAAAATTCCATGCGAGAATTAGTACGAAATCTGGGCTAGAAGTATAAATCTCATCAGCACCCCGAACAGGTATATGGTGTCCCGGTGAGAAGAGATTCTGCTTGAGCGGATTGTCATCCACAATAAAGTCCAGGATACCATCTCCCAATTGGAAATGAGTCAGTAATGTTGTTGCCTTTGTAGGTGCCCCATAGCCAACAATTGACTGACCTTCAGAGCGAAGTTTTCGAACAAGCGCAACAAGATCATCGCGCACCCCATTAACGTGCGTCTGGAAACTGTTGAGGGTCTCCCTGTCACCAACCCCCAGCGCTTCTTCCATACTAACAAGGTCCCCTACAGAATCATCCTGCTCCGTTAATCCAGAGACTTTTCCAGTAGTCACTCGGATCGAACCACCTTGGGGCTTAATCCTCTCAACAGCGAGCACGCTCATATCAAACTTGGCAAAGAACGGGATGAGCGGCTTGACTGTATGGTAGTCGAGATGTTCATGGTATACGGTATCGAACCAAACGTTCTGGAACACGTCTACAAAATACCCAACCTCAAATACAAAATGCCCATCATCTGCTAGCAGATGATGGGCACCATTAATGACCTCATCTAAGTCATCAATATGGGCACAAGCATTATGAGATGTTACGAGCTTCGCTGCTCCAAACCGCTCTCTGATCTCCTCGGCAATCTTTGTTCCAAAGAATCTCGGTATTGTTTCAATTCCATTTGCAGAAGCTAGCTGGGCAATATTTTCTGCTGGATCCACACCCACTACCCTACAACCATTTTCCTGAAAGAACCTCAACGCAGTACCATCATTAGATCCAATATCGATCACGAGGTCACCAGGAAGAAGGCCGAATCGTCTTATCGAGAACTCAGCATATTCCCGCAAGTGTTCAACAAAGACAGGTGATGTGCCAGAAACG
>DUCW01000070.1:16153-28469 GCA_012959595.1 Gemmatimonadota bacterium | reverse complement strand
TTTGTAGCAAATCAGAACGGAGACCGAGACGGCCTATTCCTTAATCTAGGTGACGGTTCATTCGAAGACGTCGCTGAAAATCTGGGCATCGATCAGCCAGGAAGAACTGCATCTCAAGGAAGTGTAGGAGTCGCCGTTGGGGACTACGATAACGATGGAGACTTGGATTTATTTGTTGCATCCTATGGACCAGATCTAATCTGGGAAAACCAAAATGATACGCTAGGCTTTATCAAGCGATCATCGGGTAAAGGTTTCGACGGAGATCACCATTCAGTTGCAGCTACCTTTGCAGATTACGACAATGATGGATGGCTTGATCTGTATGTGGGCACTTTTATTAGCACCATAGCTGAAGAACCGGACTATCTATTCAGAAACGTAATTGGAGATTTCCAACTAGTGACACCCAGCCTGATGTTGGAAAAAGGGACGAGTCATGGAATTTCCTGGGCAGATTATGACAAAGACGGTGACGTTGACCTTGCAGTTGCCAATAACCATACCGATGGCACTCACACTTTATATAGAAACGAACTTGGTGCTCCTAGCACTAGAAACTCCCTCCAAGTAGTCGTCCTGGACAGTAATGGACACTGGACACGAGCTGGCGCGACTGTCACTCTATCTGCTTCGACTTGGGACAGTTCTGTAGAAGGCCAGCCGAGTTACACCACATCAAGAATAGTTGATACTGGGGGAGGATACAGCTCGCAGGGAGCCACTCCCGTTCATTTCGGCATTCCCAGTGGTGTTGAACTAGTCAATCTGACCATACAGTGGTATGAGGATGGCATACAAATTCAGACTATCTCCGATTTCGATTATGGTGTCTACTCTGGTCAATTTCTAGAAATACTTCTCAATCCTAGGCAGTAGTTATCAAGATAGGTCAAAGCACTCCTGATCAATGATTTGGGAAATGATTTTCTCAGACCGTTGGAGTTCATTTACCTATATGTTAGCTTCCCTGACATCGTTGGTTCTGGTTAATTGTAGCGTCCGGACTCGGTTCTAGAACCCCTAGGTTCCTACTGACACTTGCTAGACCGATAAACGTCTATGGGAAATAGCATGGATATCGATCCGCGAACTTCTTATACAAAAACAATAGTTAGAGTGCCTGGCTGCTACGCCGGAAAAATATACTAAACCAACTGTAATGGAAAAATCCCAAAACCTCAGGCAATCACCCATTGCTGATCGTGACCGATCTTTAGTCCTCCTGGCAGTTTTGCTGGCACTGTTCCTGGCAGCCCTAGACCAGACAATCGTCTCTACAGCCTTACCTGGAATCGTAGCAGATTTGCAAGGAATTAAACGTTACGCTTGGGTGGCCACTGCATATTTGATCACCTCTACGGCCTTCGCACCAATTTACGGCAAACTGGCAGACACATACTCTCGTAAGAAAATAGGCACCAGTGCAGTACTACTGTTCCTATTGGGATCCGTACTTTGCGGCTTATCCGGTGAATTTGGCGACCTGCCAATTATCGGAGACGGTATGAATCAGCTAGTACTTTTTAGGGGTATTCAGGGAGCAGGAGGGGGAGGGATTTTTGCCATGACCTTCATAATCATCGCTAGTCTATACCCACCGGCAGAGCGGGGACGCTATCAAGGATTCGTTGGTGCCGTTTGGGGAATAGCCTCCGTCCTTGGACCTCTTATGGGAGGATTGCTAACCGACCACGCAGGAAATCTTATTCCCGGCATTGAGGGTTGGCGTTGGGTCTTCTATGTGAATGTTCCCTTTGGAGTTATAGCTCTCTGGTTTATGAAAAATCACATGCCCTCACTTGAACCTCCCGAAAAACCCACAAGACCCGATTTCCTCACTGCTATATTACTAATCAGTGGATTGATACCACTGGTGCTCGCCCTACAAATTGATAAGCGAAAATATCCCTGGATCCCGGGCATTCTTCCCCAAGAATCCAGTTCGCCGGTATGGCACTCCTGGCTAACGTCGGCATTACTGATTATTACTTTGCTTTTGTTAGCACTCTTCATCAAGCGTTCCCAACAATCGGAAAGTCCCGTTTTAGATTTTCGACTCTTTAACAACCGTGTTTTTCGAGCAGCAAACCTCGCATCATTCTTCTACGGTGCCAGCTTTATGTCCGTCGTTATATTCCTGCCCCTCTTTCTCGTCAATGTACTAGAAGTGTCCGCGACAAGGGCTGGAATAGTGCTGATCCCATTTTCATTTGGGATCAGCTTAGCCGCTACTTTGTCTGGTCAATTAGTTTCAAGATATGGACACTACAGACTTCAGATTTTCTGTGGAGGCCTGCTCTTCTTGTGCTCTTCACTGCTATTAGCCCAAATGGACAGTAATACCTCATATCTGACAGTGATGTTCTACACTACACTCTGTGGAATCGGAGTTGGTCCCTCGCTTCCGCTACTAACACTTGCTATCCAAAATGCAATCGACGTTCGTCTCATTGGACAGGCCACAAGTGCATCACAATTTTTCCGACAAATCGGTTCGACCATGGGAGCTGCAGTGATGGGAACAGTCCTGGCAACCACATTAGGTATTTCATTCTCCACTTTGGATCTACCCGCCTCATTGGAAGATGAAAGAACTGAGTCAGTCCGGAACATCGCTGCCACAGGTGGGTCTGGGCTCGCTGAACAAGTAAGAGAAATCTACCTGGAACTAGCAAACGAACTGGAAGGGATAGAATCCGATCCAGCGAGTCTTAGGAATTTAAGTTTACATCCGGACATGCCCGAAGAATTCGCCACTAAAATCCAAGAATTTAGAGGTTTTCCTAGTGACAATCTGTCGTTTATTGCAGAAGGACTGAGATCTTATGGGGTGCAAGCATCCATGCAACTCAATAACAGCGTTAAGGACGGCTTCACTTCAGCCACAAGAAGAATCTACACACTGACTTTCATCATCTTGATATTTGCCTGCATTGCAACTCTTAGAATTCCTGAGATTCCTCTTCGGAAAACACACGATGATGCCAACCATAACGAAACCTGATCACAACACGCTTTACCCTAAAAACCCCAACAGGTGATAACTAAAGGTGGTCTAAGAATGAGAGCGGATTTTTTCGGGACAGGGTTGTTGATAATCTGCCCAACAAGTCCTTTGGCCCGTCCCTAAATCATGATAGCGACAGGTTCGGTAGATGTTTTTCGTAAAAGATCAGCTTATGGGCACTCTCGGAATTTTTTCATCCCTCATGGCTGCATGATACAAAAATACAGCCAACACAATCGCATTCTCCCTTAGATCCTCTTCGGACACCCTTTCGTAAAAATCCATGTTGGTGTGATGCGTCCTGACATCATAATCACGATAATCCTGCAGGGTGTTAAAACCAGGCAATCCAGCACGACTGAAAGACAGATGGTCAGTACTCCCTATATTCTCTATGACATTTTTTCGAGCCCCAATATCTGTCAGTGGCTCCAACCAGGCATCAAAGATCTCTTTTGCTGCAGGATTTTCTTGCATATACCATCCATAGATAGCACCTGTACCTGGATCATGATTGAAATAAACGGAAAAATTCTCACGGTTGTTGATGTCATCCGGACCGTAATGTCTCTCCACATACTGCCTAGAGCCGTGCAGTCCCTGCTCTTCCGAACCCCAAAGAGCCATTTTTATAGTTCGCCTTGGGGTAATGCCGAGCTCTTTTAGAATTCTCATGGCCTCCATCGTCGCTGCAGTCGCATCTGCGTTGTCGGTCGCCCCGGTAGCTGAGTGCCAAGAATCCAGGTGTGCCCCCGCCATTACTACTTCTTCGCCAATTTCTGGATCTGTCCCCTTTATTTCCCCCAAAACATTATATCCATTCGTATCCTCTTCGTGGAATTTTCCTTTGACGCTAACTTTAAGCTCTACTGGCTCCCCCGACTCCAAGAGTCTCACCAACATATTGTAGTGTTCTGATGCCGTAATAATGGTAGGAACTGCTGTTTCCGGGTTGTCACGACCCAAGACGAACATTGTCCCATGTTCACCTTGGCTGGGCCTAAGAACTGCACCAACTCCAACATCATGCAAGAGTTGTGAGAAAGTTGCACGATCTGCTGGCATCTCAGTGGGAAGGAAGCGAGGAGCACCAATGGGCACTGATCCCTCAGAGTCAGTCGGTTGCAGTCGATCATCCTTGATGAACTCTGACTGTGGCTTGGCTACCAAAACGATTTTTTGTCTGAGATCGGCCGCACGATCAGAGATCTCTTTTGCTGTCCAATCACCGATATAAATCGGTGTTCCCTGTAGAACTCCCGCTGTACTAGGTGTCCAAGCCTCAGGAAATCCGATAATTGGGAAATACCTCGGACCAATCATTTCAAGGGTTAAGCCTTCCAAGGTCCAACCTCTTCCATATTCCCAGCTTTCCAAATGAACTTCCTCTAACCCCCATTTCTCTAGAGTTTCCATGGACCAATCAGCGGCCCTCTTATAGGCCGGTGTTGCTGAGAGCCTAGGTCCAATGACGTTAGTCAAATAATCAAAATGTTCCATAACCTGAGATCGTTCGGTGCCCTCCTGTATGATCCGTTCAATAACTTCTAAATCGACAGGTTCTTGGCCAGTGACTGTTCCAAAAGCAACTGACAACGACAGAAACATAGAAATGCTATACTTCATGGTGTTCTCCGCAGTAGGCATGAAAAATGATCCAAAAATTCCACCAAACATTCTTGTAATTATAAGAGAGTCTTGGAGTAATCCGAAACATCCAAAGTGTATAACTGCCGGACAACCCCTTCGTGAACCGAATCAATACATATCAATTTCCCTTCCCGATCTCAGCGAGGATGTAAATCACACCGAGCATCTTTCGTGAGGCTGGGATCTGCAAAAAAATCTCCCAAGCGGGTCACTTCTTCCGTCTCCATGTCAAACAGTAAAAGACCGCGTTTGAAGTCATCAGGATCTGGATAAGTATCTGTAAGTAACCATTTTTTATTTGGACTACATGTAAAGTGTCCATTCTCCCGTAAGATATGTCCCCCTATTTCTTCAACATCGGCAGACCTGTCGGAGTAACGATGATAGCGACTCCGACCGTTTCGGGTTGACCAAGCCAAGATGTGATTATCATCCAACCAAACAGGATGCGAAATCTGATTTACATTTTTTTCATACTCATACGTCCAAACATCATTCGTCTGTCCGGCTAGTAGTGGGTATTCACTCGACTGCAGAACCTTAACATCGGAACCATCAGGGCTAATAGTCATCAAGCGATGGAACCATTGATTTTCATCGGTGACACACTCAGACCAACGATGTAAGAATAACACACGACCTCCACTTGGGTTCACCGCAGCGTGTGAGAACCAATGTGTCGCCTCAGACATAGAATCTTCGGGGGAAAAAATCGAAGCATCCTTATAGCTAAAGAAAAGTACCTCTTTACCGGTTTCTAAATCGAGAAAGAAAAGTCCATCGTTGGCCGGACAGAACTCCAAATCGCAATCCACGGGGTGACCAAAGTAACCAATTGCAGAATGTGTGACGGCAAGACGGCCATAATTATATGAGACTATGAAATCACCTTGAGGAGAAGCTGCTGCCAATGGCCTTCCATACAATCTTTCCTCATTACTATCTATGTCAAACAGAACCGTACCATATCCTTGAGGTGTAGTCCGATTGAATAGAATTTTTTTCTCGGAACAATTTTCAAGCCACTGAAGCATCGACCCTTGCTGCCAATTCCAGCTGTCCGTGGTTGTTAGAGGAATGAACTCATTTCCTGCTTCTGCATCACAGTAACCTATAGTAGCCAGGGTGTCTTCACTGGGCAGTTGGGCTCCGAGAATGCTGTGGGACAACAAGTACCTATTAGACTGATCCCACGGACATTTGTCGTAATAACCAAAGAAACAATGCGAGAAACCGTCTGAGACCCTCCTGATTTTTGGCTCGCAGGTTTCCTTCCGGCTCATCTTACTCCGGTCAAACCTTCACTCAGAATTCTGAGAAGATCTCTTGCTTCTGGATCATGTGCTTGGTCATGCGCCCTGCCTATTTCCATGCCCCTGAAATATTGTCCAGGTACGATATCTTCAGACCGGACAAGATGCATCACTGCGTCGGCACCTTCGTTCACGCTGGTTCGAGGCTCCACCCCGGCCCTGCGGACCATTTCTGTGTCCATATAGGTAGCAGGATGCAGTGAAACAGGGATGACTTCCGTACCCTGAAGTTCTTCTGCCAAATCAAGCGTAAATAATATCTGTGCTAGCTTGCTCTGTGCATAAGCTCGGCCACCTGAAAAATTATTTTCTATCATTACATCATCGAAATCAATCGCAGTCTGGGCAGCAGAAGAGACATTCACAATACGGGACGGCTGACTATCAAGAATTAGTGGCATCAGCATCTTTGTGAGCAGAAATCCAGCCAAGTAATTCACCTGAAAACGTAATTCATGACCATCCTCAGAAATCATTCGCTGATCTGGAGCGGAGCCAAAACCTGCATTATTAATTAACACATCCAAGCGACTATAGTCCGCCAAGATTCGTTCTCCTAATGCCCTTATTTCTTGAAGAGATGAGAAATCGGCCCGATAAAACCGGGCACTGCCAGAACCTTCAGCAATGATTTGCTCCACCAATTCATTTCCTCTTTCAGAATTGCACCCATGAACAATCACGTGTGCGCCCTGAGATCCGAGCCTCCGAGCCACTTCCCTACCCAGGCCTCCAGTAGATCCCGTGACCAAGATTACTTCTTGACCAGGTTGTGGTGGTGCACCGATTTTTTCCAGACTATAGTTCCCAAAATAATAGGGGACTGCCAAACCCGGACTGGCAACAAGGATTAAAGACAAGAAGCCAATCAGAACAAATCTATACTTGACTACGCCAGACAAATGCATTCTCCGCCTCCTCAAAGGGTTACAGGAAGATCATAAGAATCATTGGAATATTCAGCAATGAAAGCAAAATAAGCTGTAATCATTTGCTCTTCTTATTTATAATAACCCTCCACAGAGATGACGGGAGGCTAACCTGACCATAATATGATGTGGATGCAGTAAAACTCTAGGACTGAAAAATTAGCATCCCAGTCCAAATGGACCCAGAAGAGGAACCTATGACTATAAGGGAACTAAAGAATTTAACTACCAGTAACACCGGTGCGATCTCATTGCTCTTGGTAATTATCTTTACTGGTTGCGAGTCCGTCTCCTCTAACTTTCAGGAATTAGCAGAGGATCGCCTGCCTCAAATAGAAGGTGAAATCAACATTCCTGGACTTCGTTCTGAAGTAGAAATTATTAGGGATTCCTGGGGAGTACCCCACATTTATGCTGACAACATGGATGATCTATTCTTTGCCCAAGGTTTTGTTCAGGCACAAGACAGGCTCTGGCAAATGGATATGTATCGCAGGGCTGGTGAAGGCCGACTATCAGAAATAATGGGTGGACAATGGCTGGAACATGACCGCAGTGCAAGATTACTTAAGTATAGGGGACCCTGGACAGAAGAAGAATTCACTAGCTACCATCCTGAGGGATACCGTATCCTGACCGCCTTCTCCTCTGGAGTAAATGCCTATATAGCCCATGCTACATCATCGGGAGAATTACCTGTTGAATTCACTTTGACAGGGATTGAACCGGAACCATGGACAGCTGAAACCCCACTCTTGAGAATAGCAACAGCGATGCCCACTCGAGATGGCATGAGGGAAATCTCCCTCGCTCAAAGTGTATTGGACCTGGGTCCAGCGGAAGCAAACCGACAAGCTCGGCCGACTCCTTTTAGAGACTTGGTCGTCCCCAGAGGACTGAACCTTCCAGTCATCAACCAAGACATCGCGAATGGACTAAGAGGATTCCGTGGTACAATAGTAAGGCCGAATGTGATCGAACCTTATAACTCATGGGATAATAGACAAGCATCAGTAAATCTGGGCCCCTTCGAGAACTCTCCCGGAAGTAACAACTGGGTGATCAGCGGCGACCTCACAGCCTCTGGAAAAGTGATTCTAGCGAATGACCCACACCGTGGCGTCACAAATCCTTCTCTTCGCTATATGGTTCATCTGGACGCTCCAGGATGGACAGCTATCGGTTCTACAGAACCTGTACTTCCCGGTGTTGCTATCGGACACAACGGAAGAATTGGATGGGGATTAACTATCGTGGGAACAGACCAATCAGATGTATACCAAGAAACAGTGAACCCAGAAAATCCGAATGAAGTTTTATGGAACGGAGAATATGAATCGATACGGGTAGAAACGGACACCATCTACGTGAAAGGTGAAGAGCCACAACTGGTTGACCTAAGGTTCACACGGCACGGACCTATCTTCTTTGAAGACCAAGAAAATGATTTGGCTTATTCACTGCGTTCTACCATGCACGAACCTGGTACGACTGGCTACTTGCCGGCTCTGCGACTAAATGAGGCTAATGATTGCTCTGAATTTCTTGAAGCCATGAATTATTGGATGGCACCTACTGAGAACATGATCTGCGGTGACATTCAAGGGAATATAGCCTGGCAAGCTGCCGCCTTATCCCCAAAAAGAGATGGCTGGCACGGTAGATTACCAGTTCCTGGAACGGGCGAATATGAATGGGATGGTTTCCGGAATGATCTACCTACAGAGTTCAATCCCTCTCGGGGCTGGATAGGAACCGCCAACCATGACATCCATCCGCCTAACTATGACCCTCCTCTTTTCTTCAAAACGGCCCCTGCACTCACTCCTCGAATCTTGAGAGTGCAAGACGTCTTAAATAACGGGAGTCAATTCACAATCCAAGATTCCAAAGACCTTCAACACGATGCCTACTCTTCCTCTTCCTTTGCATCTCTTGAGTTACTGAGAGGCTGGGTTGCAAGTGACCCAGAAGTAGAAACCTTACGCCAAGAAGTAGAGTCTTGGGATGGAATATATGGACGGAATAGTCGGCCAGCTGCAATCTTCAGCCATCTACAAGGACTTCTCCAGGACGAGCCGATCACAGAAGACGTCTTTATCCAAGCCCTCAACAGTATCCAGCAGGAGCAGGGCGAAGACTCTGATCAGTGGAGATGGGGGAGAATCCAAAGAAGTGAATTCCCCCACGATCTGGTATCTGCATATGATATCGAGCCCGTCGAAAGGCTGGGAGGAGCGGGAACTGTAGCTGCTACCGGCGCAACTTTTAGAGAAATAATAGACTTCTCTGACCTGGACGGCTCACAGGCTACGATCAGCCCAGGACAGTCTGGTCGACCCGGAAGTCCATTCTATGATAACCTGGCTGAAAGCTGGGGTAACCAAGAATATTTCCCTCTTTCCTTTAGCAGAGAAGCAGTAGAACGAAATAGCCAGTACACCTTGACCCTAAAACCGATGTAGGGAAACAAAAAAGATTATTGATGATAGAAATAAGGACTAATATTATGCTCCGCTACACATAGTATTTGATAACTTCCCAAGGTTACCAATCTCTACTGTATAACTATCACCTTCCGTCATCCATGCTTTATCTTCTCTTCCCATGATGACTCCAGGAGGGGTTCCAGTGATAACGACATCACCTGGTTCAAGGGTTATGTATTCGCTTATGTAGCTAATGATCTCTGCAACCGTAAAAATCATGTCTGAAGTATTGCTGTCCTGCCGAATTTCTCCATTCAGCCAACCCCTGATAGAGAGATTTTGAGGATCTGGAACTTCGTCGGCAGTCACTAGATAAGGACCTATCGGCAAGAATCCGTCCAACGCCTTGCCGAGCAACCACTGACCCGATCGGAACTGAAGTTCGCGCTCACTGATGTCATTCGAAGTACAATAGCCAAAGACTTTATCTAAAGCATTTTCAACGGACACTCTCCGTGTTTCTTCTCCCATGACAAAAGCCAACTCAGCCTCATAATCAACCCTTGCCAGGCCAGTAATATCTATATCCTGCCCCGGAGCAGCTATGGAATTATTAAACTTGTTAAACAATACAGGCTCATTCGGAATTTCCATCCCTGCTTCAACAGCATGTTCTCGATAATTCAATCCTACACAAATGACCTTATGAGGATTGATTACAGCTGGACCGAATTCCTGATCCTCCTCGTTATGACAACATTCAGGACTCTCCAGGGCTCCCTCTATTAGTCTCTCCCACTCAGAAAGATCACCAACACCACCCTTTACCAAAGCATCATAGGTGCATGGAACTTCCATACCCAGCTGATTAGAAGCTGCCTGTACATCAACAACTTGTTCATCCGATTTCAATCCGAGTTTGAAATCACCATCTTTCTTAAAGGTCAGGAATCTCATGCGTCAAATCACCCTTTCATAATTATCAAAAACCCTGGTCATCCTAGGATCTATAGAATCCTTATCCGATCAGCCTAACATGGAGAAACTACAATTTTACATTTTTCATATCAACAAGGATAGCTTATGTCTCCCCTTTAAGGACAAAGTGATACCTCCTCTGTGGCGAATTAACTTGCTGTCCCTTATGGTTTCACATCTATCCTCGCAGATATCTCAAAAACTCACAGCAAACACATGAACCCAGAAAAACTCAAAGATCGACTGGTTGCGAATATCTATTCCGCAGGCATACCTGCCAGTGCAAATGACATTGAACGAGTCATTTCTCAGGAATGTCTGGAGCAAGTTGTCTCCCTCCAGAAGATGTCTGAAACCGTGGACCGTTCCGCAAATCCCGACTACTTGGCAGACTGGGATCTCCTTCGACCATTAAATAGATCGACTACGCATGAGAATGGAGTACATCTCACATTACAAGAGACCTCCTCAGACGAAACTCTAACTATCGGTCAACTCAGCCGTCGAATAAAAGACCGGCAGATTTCTCCCGTTGAATTGACAAAACAAACCTTAACCCGAATCATTGAGAAAGACCCACAACTCAATGCTTTCCAAAGTGTTCTCACAGACCAAGCATTACGGTCTGCTGAACAAGCCGAAGCGGAAATAAGTGCTGGACGGTACCGCGGTCCTTTGCATGGAATTCCTGTAGCCATCAAAGATCTTATAGCCATGACAGGAACTATTAGGACAGCTGGATCAAAAATACTAAACAACCAGATCAGCAACTTTAATGCTGGAGCCGTAGACCGTCTTCTCAAGGCGGGCGCCATCATCGTTGGTAAAACACGTCTTTCTGAATTTGCCTATTGGCCAGGTTCAAGTAATCCCCACTACGGTCCGACCAGCAATCCGCATAATTTTGATTATGATGCTGGTGGCTCCAGTAGTGGATCGGGTGCAGCGGTGGCCGCTGGCATCGTCTGTGCAGCCCTAGGGTCCGACACTGGTGGGTCCCTCAGAATCCCAGCCACACTCTGCGGACTAGTGGGATTGAAAGCAACATTCGGACGGGTGAGTCTATCAGGCTGTACACCACTTGCTTGGTCACTTGACCATCTCGGACCCCTAACTGCCAACGTGGAAGATTCAGCCCTCTTGTTGAGTGTACTAGCTGGCCATGATCCTCTGGATTCGAGAACTAGAAAAAATAGTGAATTTACTGTACCTGCAGACTTAAACGCAGGAATTAATGGTCTGCGGATCGGCATATTGAGAGAAGACGGGTTTTCACAACCCGTAAATGACGGTGAAATGCTTGATTCTTGGAACACAACGCTGACGCTCTTAGAGGATTCTGGGGCCGAACTAGTAGAGATCGACCTTAAGGACATTTCTACACTCTGGCTGACCAGTAACGCTATCCTTGCTGTGGAAGCAGCCACATTTCACACGCCTAATCTTATCGAACACTATCAGGACTATGGACGCTTTTGCAAAGATCGGTTGCTTGCAGCCTTCGCGTTTAGTGGAGAGGATTTCGTGCAAGCACAGAAAATACGTCGAGTTATTCGGAATAAATGGGACCAATTATTGCAAGATTTCGACCTGATCTTGACCCATTCTCAACCAGACAGAACTCCTCTGATCGGGGAACCTTCCTCCACACGATTCATGAACTCTTTCAACATTTTAGGATGGCCAGCCATCAGTGTTCCTATGGGTAAGAATCGGGAAGGTCTCCCACTTGGCATTCAGCTTGTTGCTAAGCCTTGGAAAGAGGGACTACTATTGCGAGCAGCCCAGACACTTGAGTCTTCCCAATGACTATCGTTACTATTTTTGACCGATAGGGACCTACTTGAAACACTCGATTAACAGGTCAACAGCCTGCCTTTCGATTCTGCTCGATACGGTGAAGTAATCGCACAAATGTTCCTATCGCATAAAGGTTCCCAACAGCAAAAAACACCGTCAAACTTCGGCCAAAACCTAGGGAATTTATAGGGGAATTCTGCCGTATTG
>DUCW01000070.1:0-16143 GCA_012959595.1 Gemmatimonadota bacterium | reverse complement strand
GTCTATCCTCTCTGGCTCCATAACACGTTCCACCACTTCGCCTCCGACCCGACTCACATAATAGACTTTGGCATTAGCTCGAGTAGATACTACTCGTCTTACCTCATTATCTTCAAAGTAAATTCCCGCATCATTGTCACATGCATACCCAGGCATCAACTCGCCCGACTTGATGAGCCTCTCATAAAGGGGTCTACGTGCCGCTTCAGCATCGTAGTGAGGAGAATGACTTCCTTTTAGGAAACCTAGACATTCAATTTTCGTGACTTCCTTGGGTCTGGAATCTGTTGTCCCTTCTTCGAACCAGCATAAAGAACCGGCACTGGCTCCTCCTAATACTATTCCCCTGTCCCAGGCTTCTTTCAAAATCACATCAATCCCCTGAACCTTCCAAATTGCCTGTTGGTTGAGAGTGTTCCCTCCAGAAACCACTATTCCATCCATCGAGAGCAGGACATCCTCAAAACTTTGATCCATCCTATAACTACTGATGAAACTCTCTTGGACAAATGGGACAACGTTGAGATTAGCACAATTCTGAAACCAGCTGATGATTCCTGATGGACGGTCAGCAGAGGCTGTAGGAAGGTAGCAAAGCCGCGGTTTTTCCTTACCAGTGAGTTCAGCCATATAACGAATAAAGGCTTCCCTAAACCCACCACCAGCGATGAGAATTTTTCTTCCCTCGGTTCCAGTCGTCACTGGATCAACATCCGAAGAAACCAAGTCTCCTGAGTTTAACGCGATAGAACTCAAAGCTGAAGAAACAATAAATTTTCTTCTCTTCATGATAATTTTCCTTGATCTAAAGCCCGTCCTACCAATAGAAAACAGCGTGTGGTAATCCTATCCTAACTAAAGGAATTAAGAAACCACAAAAGTGTTGTGCTAGCCATATCTGCCTTCTATATAGTCGGCAGTTTGCTGATGAATGGGATTCAGAAACAAATCTCCAGTATTCTGTTTCTCTACTAATTTTCCAAGCAACATGAAGGCGGACTCCGTACTCGCACGTCTAGCTTGAGCCATATTGTGGGTTACTATCAGAATAGTATACTCCCCAGCCAAAGTCCAAATCATCTGTTCTAACGCTTCGGTCCCCTTCGGATCCAGTGCAGAAGTAGGCTCGTCCATCAAAATGACTGATGGCTTCAGGGGAATAAGACGAGCTATACAAAGCTTCTGTTGTGCTTCAAGAGACAACCCCCTAGCATCCCTACCTAAACGATCCTTCACATCATCCCATAGTAGCACCGTCCTAAGTGAATCCTCTAAAATTCTCTCCTCTTCTCTTTTGGAGAGATTCTTGCTTGATCCATGAATCCTATGGGCAAAAAGGACATTGTCACGGATAGAAAGAGGTAGAGGGTTTGGACGTTGGAATACCATGCCCACCCGCTTCCTTAGTTGTGACAAATCTACACTTTCATCCAAAATATCATGGTCCAGGATGCGGATAGTCCCCGAAATTCTAGTATAGGATCCCAACCGTTCATTGATTCGATTAATCGATCTTAGCAAAGTTGATTTTCCACATCCTGATGGACCGATGAGAGAAGTCACAGAGCCTTTTTTGACTTCCAAATCAACGTCAAAGAGAGCTTGGAAGTCTCCATACCAAGAATTCAATTTGTCCACTTGAATGGCAAATTCTAAACTCTCTACACTATCCAAAATGACCCTCCACATAGTCACGAGTACGTTGGTCTTCGACTGTGCCAGTGAAGAAATCTTCCGTTTCCCCCACCTCCACCAATTCTCCGTTTAGAAAAAATGCTGTCCTCTCAGATAACCGCCTAACCTGTTGCACCAAGTTAGTCACCAAAACCACTGTCATCTCTTCCTTTAATTCTTTTAGGACATCTTCTATGCGCATTGTGGTCACTGGATCGACAGCTATAGAAAACTCATCCAAGAGAAGAAGTTTCGGTTCCTGAGAGAGTGCTCGTGCAATGGTAAGCCTCTGTTGCTGTCCCCCCGAAAGCAAACTACCAAGTTGCTGCAACCGATCCTTCACTTCCTCCCAGAGAGCAGCCCGTATCAGACAACGCTCCACAATCTCATCCAGCTTAATTTTGTCTTTGATCCCAGAGAGCCGTGGAGATAGTGCGACGTTCTCATAAATACTTAGTGGAAGTCCGACAGGTAGCGGGAAGACAACTCCAATTTTCTTTCGTAGTGCATAAACATTTTTCACACGACTAACTTCAAGCCCGCCAAAGTTGATCGATCCTTGGACATTCATAGAATCGTTGAACTCATCCATTCTATTTATAGCGTTCAAAAAGCTCGTCTTTCCACTTCCTGCCGGACCGATGATCCCGAATATCTCATTCTTCCGAATCTCCAGATTGTCTACCCGAAGAGCGATGTCATTATCATAACGAACGGTTAGGTCTTGGACCAAAATCTCGATCGATGGATCTACCATTTCTTCTGTCCTCTGACATATGCCCGAAGAACTATGGAGGCTGCATTCATAATCAAGACCATTGACACTAAAACCAACGCCACACTATAAGGAAGCGTTTCTGGCACACCAGGGACCTGGGTAGAGACTACGAAAAGATGCAGCGACATTGCCATCGTCTGGTCCAGAATTCCCTGTGGAAGGAAAGGCAGAAAAAATGCTGCTCCCGTAAACATAATCGGTGCTGTTTCCCCCGCAGTCCTAGAAACCTCGAGAATCACTCCAGTCAAAATTCCGCTCATCGCATTAGGTAAAACTACCTTCCGGATCGTCTGCCACCTGGTGGCACCCATCCCCCAACAAGCCATTCTAAATTCCGGAGGAACCGCTTGCAAAGACTCTCGCGTCGCTACGATCACAACGGGTAGAGTCATAATCCCCAAGGTGAGGCTCGCCGCCAATATACTGGTTCCGAATCCCGCAAAAATCACAAACGCTCCCAGTCCAAATAAAGCATGCACAATTGAGGGAACCCCTGCCAAATTGATAATGGCTAAATTGATGAGGCGGGTTAACCAAGTGTCCGAAGCATATTCAGAGAGATATACGGCTGTTGCCACACCCAAGGGAACCGAGAAGATCAGTGCCACAACTACCAGCCAAATCGTGCCCAAGAGAGCAGGGAATATTCCACCAGCAGTCATTCCATTAGTAGGAGCACTGAAAAGAAATTCAAAGGAAATATTTGGACCACCTTTATAGACTAAGACGGTCATAATGGTTAACACGGGTACAACCAATAGACAGGTCACCACCCCAAACAGAATAGACACCAATTTCTGTACACTGTGATTCCGTCGATTCAACTGCGTGGACCCAAACATCTAGTGCCTCTTATTGCCTTTAACCACTATGTCTGCGGTTAGGTTAATTACAAAGGTGACAAGAAAAAGAAGTATTCCGAGAGTGAACAAGGCCCTGTAATGATCGGAACCAACAGCAGTTTCACCTAACTCTGCAGCGATTGTCGCCGTTAGTGCTCGTACTGAATCAAACGGGCTCGTTGGTAAGTTGATCGAGTGACCGCTGGTCATGAGAACCGCCATAGTCTCTCCAAATCCCCTACCTATGCCCAGCAAAATCGCTGCAACAAGTCCATTTTTTGCTGCTGGTAAAACTACCCTAAAAGTTACCTGCCACTTGGTAGCACCCAGTGCTTCCGCCGCCTCCCTATAATGATCGGGCACAGCTTTGAGAGCATCTTCCGCAATGGTTGTCATGATTGGAGCTGCCATCAAGCCAAGAATGATTCCCGAATTTAGGATTCCCAAACCCACGGGAACATCAAACAAGTCTATGATCAACGGATTCATGATCGATAGCCCTATAAACCCCCAGACTACTGATGGAATAGCGGCAAGAAGCTCAACCAGAACTTTCAACACCTCTCGGACTCGACCAGATGCAAATTCAGAGATAAAAATGGCAGCACAAAGTGAGAAGGGTACCGCTAAAAGCATCGCAAAGCCTGTTACACTGGCTGTTCCAATCACCAGGGCCAATATCCCGTAACTGGGATTAGAGAGAGAGGTAGGTCTCCATACTGAAGAGAGAAAGAATTCCCTAAAGCTGAAAGGTTCAAAGAAAAAACTAAAACCTTCTTTGGTGATAAAAAAGAAAATACTAATAATTAAGAAGATCGCTGACACACCTGACACGAGCATCAGTATTTGGAAGAACTTATCCCAATACCATGCACTGTCTCTGACATCCATATCCTGACAAACTAACACTTTCTTGTCACTGTTCATTGAATTATTTAGCATCAGTCCCAGCTAAAATTGTCAACAACTTCTGGACGGAGCCAGCGACTTCCTGGTAAAGGGTCTCCATATCAGATACGTCGGATCGATTCCAGTGCAGGACTGTCGTCCTGAAAGGAACGTCTCCTAGAAACTCGTCAGTCACACTCTCGTCTCCCGAAAAGATGACCACAACATGGAAGTGATTAGACAGTCCCGAGATAGGAATCAATGTTTTCGAACGTGAATGTCTGAGGTCAAGGCCTTTACCATCCATGAAAAACACCAGATCTTCCTCTAGATACTTGTCCTCTTCGACGTTCCATCCCGCACTCTCATAAACACCACTCTCTGGGAACGCCTTGCTAGCATATTTTTCAGCCACATGAGCTTCCAAATTATGCTTTTCGTCTAAGAAAAGGATGCGAAACACTCGCGGTTTTCGTTGTTCCCCAGAAAACGCAAAGACTGTTTGCTCAGAAAGATTTTCCGCTTGTTCTTCCATCCTCCTGAAAAGCATTAGCACTCTACTGAGACCCAGAACGTCTACCACACTAATGCCCGCCGTAGTGCCCAATTCCATCACCTCATTGAATACGAGACCTAGAGCATGGTCAGATCTTTCGGAGTGCCAGTAGGTCTCTCTGGCACTCTCCACGTCTCCCTGTTGGAAAGCCTGGGTTGCTTTTTCTAAGGTATAACGTGCCTGCTGAGCGATCATTTCAATTTGCTTAACAATCCGGTCTGGAGGGGCTGACTCAATCCTCACAATCTGCCTCCCAACAGCACCAGCATAATCGCCTATCCTTTCCAGAGCTACCGAAAGGCGCAGAACGGCAGAGGCATACCGCAGGTGTTTACCACTGGGTGCATGCCTCACTACGAACGCATGCACCAGTTCGTCAATTATTTGTATTTTCCGGTTTATCCTGCGATCACCTAAAACGACCTCGTTAGCCCCTTCAAAGTCCCTATGGACGAACGAGTGTAAGACTTTTGCGATCTGATCCAAAATTTCAGCCGAAACCCGATCGATGTGTCCACTGATTTCTTTCAGATCTGATTCAATACGTTCAGCATAATGTTGGTGTTGCATCTCTCACAGTTCTCCTAACTGCAGACTACCGGCGTCACCGGTGCATATCCCTTTCCAAACAAGATACACTGGCCCATTTCTCCCAAAATCCAACCCAGGTAAGCTCCAACCTGTCCTTCTGGCTGACCAGCTGTGTACATAAAGAGGGGCCGTGCAATCGGATAACTCCCATCGATCGCAGTTTCAACAGACGGAAGAACACAATCACTTCCTTCATCGACACGCACGCACGGCATAAAAACTTCTTCTGTAGCATACGCTAGTCCACTATAGCCGATGCCACAAGGAGTGCTGGCGACCAAATCCACGACCTCCGACGATCCATTCATGTCCATAGATCCCAGCCGAAAATCTTTCCCTCCGCCCAGCACTGCTTCTTGAAAATATGCATATGTACCAGAATTGTTCTGCCGACTCACGCGAACGATCTCTCCACTAGAACAACCCGGCACCTCAATACCCAACTGGCTCCAATTATCAAAATTTCCGCCGTCTCCATAGATGCTACCCAGCTGCGCAAACGAGACTGCTTTCAAGGGGTTGTTCAGATGCAGATAAATAGCCAAAGCATCGAACCCAACCGTGTGCTCAACTGGATCTATTCCGTTAGCCTGGGCAGCTTCCTTCTCTTCACTTCTCATGGCCCGACTAGAATTTGCGATATCCACAGTCCCATTGATCATCGCTGAAATACCAGTGCCCGATCCTCCTCCTGATACTGCAACAACCACACTACCATCCACTCCTACATAGTTTTCAGACCATGACTGAGCGACATTCACCAGCGTATCAGACCCTTTATTCTGAATAAACTGTCTGTCCGTATTTCCAACACAACCCAACAAGAACACTACTACTAATAAGGATCTATTTCTCATCTTTCTCTCTGAATCATTCATAATCAATAGTGTATTAATAGTTTGTGAAAAAAGGTACAATCTACAGACCAGAAAAGCAACACTCCATTTTAATTTAAGTATTGTGCTTTTTTTCACAAACCATATCTTCTGCTACCTGCTATACTTTCTCTATACGATACATTAACTTTCAGGTATTGAGGAAAATGAAATGCTAACAAAAAAAGTTCCTTGGAGAACCTTCCTGCTGGCCAGTAACGTATTCTGTGGCCTCGGGTTTTCTCCACTAATGGCTCAAGTCAACCTGAAGTCTCGAGCCTCAGAACTTATCATCACTGGACGAACCCACACCCAATTCAACACCACCTCAGTAGATGGTGAAATGGGATCAGAGTTTCTTCTCCGCCGGACTCGTCTCTCTGCGGAAGTTAAAGTGAACGATTTAGTTTCGGGAAAAATCCAGCCCGATTTTGGCGGGGGGAAGATTTCTTTAAAAGACGCTTATCTTAGGCTGTCATTCAGTCCATCTTTCCGTGTAACATCAGGACAATTCAAGCGAGCTTTTGACATTTTCGAATTGACGAGCTCCACACAGACTCTGGTTATCGAGAGAGCCGGCGATATACGTGGAATTAGTACATGCTCGGGTCCGGGAAATCTTTGCTCCTACAGTAGATTTACAGAAAGCCTGGGGTACTCAGACCGTGATATTGGAGTACTATTCGATGGTACACTGCGGACGAAGAACGTGAACTACTCATTCGCTATCACGAACGGTTCCGGTGCCAACAAAAAAGAGAATTCGGGAGGCAAATCTTTTTCAGGACGCTTGGGATTTCCTGTTTCAGACAAATTAACCCTATCACCCAATTTCAGCGTTCACGATTATTTGAACTCCGTTGTTAGCAAAAACAGAAATGGGTTTGCATGGGGAGCCGACCTAGAATGGGGCGGCTATGGAAACCCTGGTGTACACATGAAAACTGGTATGATCTTCGGTGATAACTGGAAAAATCTAAATGTCGAAGGAAAACCTAGCAAATTTAGGTCTTTCCAGGCTATCCTGGCTTACAGGCAGTCTATCTCAAACAACGCTTTGGTAGAATTCGTCGAGCCTCTGGTGCGAGTCAGCTGGGGTGACCCTGACAGGAATGTCTCTAATGCTGGTGGAATGCTGAGCACCTTTGGCTTTGTTACCCACTTTGTTGGCCGCAACAAGATCGCTGTAAATATAGACACCTGGAATCCTGGACTTACTTCACTACCTACCGAGTTCTCCTTAAAATTTCAGTCTTACTTCCATTTCTAGCCGGCCACTCGCTTAAGGAAAACTTTCCCAAAGGAAAAAGCGGTTAAGGAGACCAGGAAAAAACGAACTAGTGCGACTGAAGTGTTTCGTTGACACCCAGGATGCCTAGCAGTGCCTAGCTCCAACTGCGGTACGTCAGGAAACATCTGTATCCACTGATTGCTACTACACCAGTACTCGAAACCCGCTGCCCGAGCACCCTCTATAAACAAGATAGTTGGGGTAGACACAAAAGCCAGAAGACCTAAAACAAGCGCCAAAGTGATTAGAAGCCAAATACTTCGCCTGTCTTCCATTTCCAGTTCTTGCTCCTTCGCTCAAAGACTAATTAACATAGAATCATAGCCAGAAATGATCTGCAAACCAAGAAAATCCTACAGAGAAAACAAGTCTCGGTTCTTCACTATTCAAACTTACCCATCCAAAGCCTGACCACGCCTATGGTCAGAGCTCATTCTCAGTTGTAGGATCAAGTTCATCGACAACATCACCCACACAGCCAAGCTGGAATTCAGACTATGAAACGCACTTTACTGACTGCCTTACTAGGATGTTTGTCCCTGTACACTCCCTCGCTTAGTAGCCAGGAACCGCAGGACCGTACCTTCTGGAGACCAGTTGTCATGGGAACCTATGGCATGGTTGCAGCAGAACATCCCCTTGAGGCACTGGCGGGATGGGAGATCTTGGAAGCTGGCGGGAACGCATTTGATGCTGCTGCTGCAGTTTTCTATATGACCACGGTCGTCGAGCAGCACCAAGCGGGAATGGGTGGAGACGCTTTCATGTTAGCTTACGTCAAAGAACTCGACCGAGTCGTGTTTATTAATGGAACCGGACCAGCCCCCGAATTGGCCACTCGATCCTATTTCCGAGAGTTGGGATCTATCTCCAACTCCGGACCCAATGCAACGGACGTCCCTGGAGCCGTCGGTGGATTTGACTTGGCCCTAAACACCTTTGGTTCAATGAGTTACTCACAAGTCCTGCAGCCCGCTATCCGGGCTGCCCGAGACGGGCACCCCTTAGATTTTTGGGCTTCCATCTACCACGAACGTGCCGCGGATAAAATCAGTGAATATCCCAGTTCAGTCCAAGTTTTGATGCCCGACGGTCGCCCCATCGCTGCTGGGGAACTCTTCTTGCAGAAAGACCTAGCTAGCTCCATGGAAAAAATCGTGAGCGGTGGGGCAGATGCATTTTATCGCGGTGACCTCGCATTGCAGTTTGACAAAATATACCGAGAAAATGGGGGACGCCTGCGTTACAGTGATTTAGCGGCGTACCAGCCAGAATTGCTAGATCCAATAAAAACAAGCTATGAAGGCCTTGAGGTTTACCAAAGTGCCCCAAATTCTCAAGGCATCGTGATGTTAATGGCCCTCAATTTGCTTGAAAACTATGACCTAAGGGCCATGGGTCACAACAGTGCTGACTATCTTCACGTTGTCACGGAAGCTATGAAGCTAGCTTTTGCCGACCGTAACCAATGGATTTCTGATCCCAAATATGTAGAGATACCAGTAGATGAACTCCTTTCCAAAGAGTACGCTCAGACCAGAAGTCGCCTTATCCGGATGGACCGAGCTATGGCACCTCCACCCCCTGGAGACCCCACCAACGGAGAAGCAGTATTAAAGGGGACTTCCGTGGAGTATGTGACGGACATAAGCCAAGTAGATTATCCGGATTCATGGACCAAGAACGACGGTGAAACCTCCTCTTTCTCTATTTCAGACCAATTCGGTAACTTGGTTTCGGTAACCCACAGTGTAAATGGTAGCTTTGGCAGTGGCATGTATGTCGACGGTACTGGAATAGTGCTTAACAATCGCATGCCCTACTATTCGTTAACGGATGGTGATGTCAACGAAATGATACCTGGTAAACGAACCAGACATACCATCAACCCTGCACTAGCCACAAAAGATGGCAAGCCCTATCTGGCTTGGAATACTCCAGGTGGTGACAATCAACCACAAGCTATGCTCCAATCCTTCCTGGCCGTGGTGCTATTTGGGGCCAATGTGCAGCAGGCGGTGGAGTCTCCAACAGTAACCAGTTCAGCTTTTTCAGCTTCAAATTATCCAGGCACAATACGAGGGATGTTAACCATGCCTGTGGAATTAGGAAATCACGTTGCAGACAACCTTGCAAGCCGAGGGCACAAAGTAGAAGTATTGCCACTTCAACAACCCTACCGCCAAGCAACATCAGGGGCTGGAGCCGTCAAGATGATAATGATCGATCCCGTCACAGGCATCATGCACGGGGGAGTCAGCCCAGCCAAAAGTGACTACGTAATCGGAAGATAAAAAAGAAGGTCTCCAGCTTAGACCTTATCACTTCTAAAAAATTTAGAAGAGATCTGGATTTTGTCTCACTGGGGCCTCATTGACTTTCTGAAGAAGCACCAACCCTATCACGAAAAGTATGCTGATCGACATCACAGAAAGTTTCTGATTGCCCCCCGTCGCAAAGGCTACATATCCGAACACTAAGGGCCCAACTACTGAGGAGGACTTGCCACACAGGGCGTAAAACCCAAACATTTCTCCTTCCCTATCCCTAGGTGTCAATCTCGCCATTAATGTCCGGCTGGCAGATTGAACCGAACCGAGGCCCAAGCCTGCGATCAAGCCAAGAAAAGCAAACCCCAACTTGGAAGTGTCTGGAATAAAGTAGATACCTAAAGCAACCGAGATCCACAGAATCAAAACACCGTTAAGGATCTTCTTGGGCCCAAATCGGTCCGTCGGTTTCGCCAACAGAAAGGCCCCTGCCAATGCGGCGATCTGAATCAATAAGAAAAGATAAATCAACTCATTTTGACTGTAGCCAAAAGTTGTTGCAGCCAATGTCGAAGCCATATAGATAGCTGTCAGAACTCCGTCTATATAGAAAAAATATGCAATGAGGAAGTTCCTGATTTCTTTTTCCGCCATCACCTCGTTCCAAAGTGTCCTCACATTGCGGACCCCCCACTTTACGCCCTGCATTATACTTTCCTTTCCTCGAGAATCGTCAGCTGGGAGAAACAGAAACGATGGGATAGAGAAAATAAGAAAAAACGCTGCAACCATCAGCCATACCAAGTCTAGATTCCCAATAAAACTCAGAATAACCAGAGCAAACCCGAGCCCAAGTGCTGACCCGAGGTAACCTAGAGCAAAGCCCTGTCCAGAGACCCAACCTTGTCGCTCGGAGGGAACCAACTCAGACAAGTACGCATTGTAAAAGGGGAGACAGCCTTCGAAGCCGACATTTGCAAGGACAAACAATGAGAAAGCCCAAGAAACCATTCCTGGTTCGATGGTTGGAAAGAGTGTGACTCCTATCAGGCAAAGAGCTACGTAGAATCCCATAAATTTCTTTCTAACGCCAGAACGATCTGCGATAGCACCTAGTATTGGAGAGGTCAGCGCCGTTATCAGGACGGAGAGTGCGACAGCACGACCCCACCACCAATCCCCTTCTCCAGATTCATTTCCAACCACGGTGTTGATGAAAAATACTTGGAACACTACAGACGAAATGACTGCAGGGTACACTGAATTCGCAAAATCAAATAGGATCCAGGACCGAACTTCGATTTTTTTCTTTTCTAACGCCTGATTTTCCTGGTGCTGGCTTGCCATCAGTTTGTCCTCTCCCGGAATCACACCTTCGCCAATCTTCAGACAGACTTTTCTATCAACTTATTTCTTTATTGGAATTGCTAAACTATAGAAGAAGACGTTAAAATTCACCTTGTCTTTACAAAAACATGAAGATTATGACTGGCCTTTCCAGTTCGGTGAACATACAGCCAGAAGGATAGAAACATGGAATTACAACGAAATAGCATCTGGATTTTACTGATGATCACCGTCTCTGGCTGTGCTACGACAGGAGGAGGAAATTTAGGACCTCGTACCGATCGAAACGAAATAACGGCAGAAGAGCTAGGCGATGGGATATACTCCCAAATGTCGGTTATGGAAGCCATCGGAGCACTCCGGCCGACTTGGATCAGGACTACAGCTCGTCCTTCTACATTCAATCCGACTGTTCCTTCGGTTTATGCTGACAACCAACACCATCCTCTGATCTACTTAGAAACACGAAGAGCTAACGAAATCGGCGGGATTCGACGCATCTTTTCAGGTGATGCTACTCTGAGATTTGGAAGCAGTAAGCCACCTGGAGGAGACGTCATAGAGGTCTTAGAAATGAGTCTAACTAGGACTGGGAGACGCTCTAGGTCTGCTCCATTGGGCCCCGGTGAGTGTAAGGCCAAAATCCTCAAAGGAACTCTAGGAGGAACGTTCGCTGGCTTCAGTGTTAGTCGTATCTTGGGTGCCACCTCCGGAGGACGAGATGACGGATCAAGACCAAACATTCTGCTTCCGACGCTATCTGGAACCGTCTTAGGGTTCTTTTCTGGAATAGCTTCTTGCTATAAATAAAACTGAAATACTGGAGGTAGCTCACTCCGCACATAAGTATTCTATGGGATTAGGCTTTGCGAGCACCGCTGTCTTTGAGGGGCTCACATCCAAACCGCTGAAAGGTTTATGAAGCTCACCCAAGGACTACCCGTGGCCTGAGGAAGTATGGCCTAATCCCTGAGAATGAGATTCATAAACCCACCCTACGTACGGACTAGCGAAATAGTGCTCCAGGTTGAAATCCACTTTCGGAAGCATGTCTCAGAAAATCGGTCGTATAAATCCTTACATGTCTGCCAGACTGGAAAATCTCCATCAACTCAAGATCGATCGGGTCGATCCCATCTAGATAATCGATCCCTCCCATTACCTGTACTTCATCCACAAAAACTACGGGTCGTTGCCTTTGTGGCACGCGAACTCTGTTAGTTAAAAAACGTAGCACTGTAGCTTCTCTAGCGGTCACTAGATCCGTTCGGTCATAGGCTTGCACATCCGTCCCCGAACCGACCCTCCTACTCTTCAAACTCTTTCTGATCTCAGCGATTCCTTCCAATATCTCAGCTTCTGGAGAAATCTCGATTGTTAAGCCGTCGTCGTTCCGAGAGAGATCTCCCTCCCAAATCAATGTTTCATAACCAAGACGACTTGCTGTTAGGGAAAACCCACCTTTTCTATCCGCTTTCCATCCCACGAATGCACCTGGAATCACGAAAAATCCATTTTGGTCCGTTATGGAACTCCAATCAGATCCCGACAGTCCAACAGATGCACCCAACAATGGCTGGCCATTCCCTTTATCTATGAGGCGTCCCACTAGATCAAAGTTTTCATGTTGATCCTGACCCGACAACGGACTCGAAATGCCCATAAGAACCAAGAGACCTAAAATTACCAATCCCCCCCTGGGCTGATTTCCTATACCAATGAACTCTTTACATTGACTGAGCATGCTCTACCTCCCTTACAGATCAGATTGAATACTGGTTCTTCAGGTATTAAGAGAAGCAAGACGCGTGCCAACTAATACTAGCAATCTGACAAACAGAGTACCCCACAGCCCATGATCCCTAGGACTCCATAAACCAATCCAAGGCTTCGACTAAGACATCCTGTGGTAATTCGTGGCCACCCTCAAACTCTCGGTAGCTGACTTCATAGCCATCAATTTGAAATGTTGGAACAATAACATTCTTACTAATTGAAACAGGCAAAACACTGTCTTCCGTTCCATGCGCTACGAAAATCTTCGGCAAGCCAACCACCGGTTCAACCAACTGAGATCCTCCTGGAGAGAAAGCTACTAGGTGAGTAAAAAGATCCCCGTTCGAGGGACCTAGGGAAAGAGAGTAGGAAGCTCCATCTGAAAATCCAACCAAAGCTATTCTCTCCAGGTCAATAGTACAGCGATCAAAAGTGTATCTGAGCACTGAATCCAAAAATTTCACATCCAACCCAAATTCTCCCCCTATGGCATCCCAAGTTCTAGCTCTTGATTCAGGAACCACTGCAATTATCCCGTGATGATCACACTCAGAGTAGACTCTACCCCAATAGTGGGCACCGCCACCGCCACCGTGCAGGAATACCGCCAAAGGACTAGGTGTTTCATTCGAATGACCCTCAGGAATGTATAACAGAGCACCTCTGTCCAATTCTGGACCCAACCGAGACTCTCCAGAAGTGACGTCCCGAAATGGTTTATGCGGACGAGCTGTTAGTCGAGGGTCCTCTGAAGACCTTCGTAGATTTTTAACGTACGAGATACTTTGACAAAAGGAGACTAGTCCCAATCGCTCAAGAGCTACACCAAAAAAATTCTTTCTACTAAACAGTTGCTGTTGTTCCCAATTCTTTATCATATCCCTAACCCGTATTGCTGTCCCAAAAAAGTTTTTCGATGATATGGAGTCAAGCCTCTTCTCTCCAATGCCTCTCGATGCTCTTTAGTACCATAGCCTGCATTGTGATCCCAACCGTAACCTGGACACTGTTCTCCCAAATCAATCATGAGACGATCCCTAAAGACTTTGGCCACGATGGAAGCACAGCTGATAGAATGCACTTTTGCATCACCCTTAACAATCGCATCATGTTCACAGCCCAATGAAGCCATGGACAATCCATCAATCACCACATGGTCAGGTTGCTCAGTTAGTTGTTTGAGTGCCCTTTTCATAGCCTGACCAGTGGCTATTAGGATGTTGGTCTTATCAATCTCTTGTGCAGAAGCTGACCCGAATTGTACCTCTAAAGCTTCCGTGAGAATTTTATCGTAGAGTTCTTCTCTTTTTCGCCGATTGATCTTTTTGGAGTCACCGGCTCCATCGACAAAACCGCCTTGCGGTAATACTACTACTGCGGCTACTACTGGTCCTGCCAGAGAACCTCTACCGACTTCGTCCAAGCCAGCAATTCTCAGAATCCCGTTATCCCAAAATGAAGCTTCATAGCTGAGTGGATCGTCCACCTTCTACAGTTCCAGGTGATCCCAAAGGCCTGTTCCCTGGAATGTTCTAACGGGTCCGCTTCTCCTTGATCCGAGCAGATTTACCACGGCGGCCTCTCAGGTAATAGAGCTTAGCCCTGCGAACTCGGCCTCGCCTCAACACCTCAATGCCTGTGACTGTGGGAGCATGTAAGGGAAAGACTCTTTCTACTCCGATCCCACTAGAAATCTTCCGAACTGTAAAAGTCTCACCTACTCCAGCACCCCGTCGTCCAATGCAAATACCTTCAAAAGCCTGTATCCGCTCTTTGGAACCCTCGTGCACATTGTAAAGAACTCGGACTGTATCTCCGGGAGCGAAATCAACTGCATCTTCGCGAAGCGATTCGTTATCCAGTTCCTGAATTAAATCGCTCGTCTTATTTACTACTTTCTCTTCGTCCATTTTCTACTTCCAGTCAATCAAAGTTCTTAGTTTTTTCAGGCCTATAACATAATGAACCCTCTCTCACGGGTGAAGAGGGGGATACTAACATCTCTGTACAGGTAGCATCCTATTCCTTTGGAACAACCTTAGTCTGGGAAAGTCGCCACTCCTTAATCTTTGTGTGATCTCCACTGCGGAGAACTTCGGGCACTCGATAACCCCTATACTCTGAGGGACGAGTATAGGAGGGCGGACTTAGCAACGTTGGCTCTTCATAGAAAGAGTCGGTCGAAGCTGAGTCGTGATCTCCTATAGCACCTGGCAACAACCTCACTACAGCATCGATTACAGCTAAAGCGGGAATTTCACCTCCTGAAAGGATGAAATTACCCATAGACATTTCTTCCGTGGCCAAATGGTCCGCTACCCTTTGATCTACATCTTTATAATGGCCACAAAGGAGAGTAAGCTCAGATCCTACAGAATATCTAACGGCGTCCTCATGGGTGAAACTCTTTCCCCTTGCTGACATCAACACCACGGGGCCAGATGGTGTAAGATCATCCACCGCCCTAAAAAATGGTTCCGGCTTCATCACCATACCCGAACCACCTCCGTAGGGGATATCATCTATTGTGCCACGGGTATCCCTAGCGTAGGACCTCAGATCAACCACCCTGTACTGTACCAGTCCCTGATCGTTTGCCCTACTTGGAATACTCGTATTCAGTGGATCCCTAAAAAACTCAGGGAAAATGGTGATAATATTTACCTTTAAGAGACCAGTATTCTCCATATCACAAATCCAGAAGACCGTCTGGCGGGTCCAAAACAATTCTCTTCTTGTCAAGGCTGACCGTTACCACTATTTCGCTAGTGCAGGGGATCATAAAACTCGATTCAGGACCAGAGACCTCTAGCAAATCCACTGGGGCAAGCTCATGTACACCACAAACTTCGCCCAAAAATTCACCCTTCAAGTCAAAAACTTCCATTCCTACCAAATCGTGCCAAAAGTACTCTCCCTCTTGTAACTCTGCGGCCTGATCAGCCGATAAGAAAAGGTGGCTTCCTGTTAGGGTTCCAGCCATACTCCGATCGAACACTCCTTCCAAATTGACCAGTAATCCAGCCTGGAAGGGACGAGCAGCATCCAATCGTATTGCCTTGGGATTGGAAGGAAGGTTTCCTTTATCGTCACCCAAATAAAGAGTTATTCCAGGAGCAAATGAAGTCTCCGGATAGTTGGTAAAGGGACTAACGCGAATTCCACCCTTGAGTCCGTGAGGCTTCCCAAGTTGGCCCACCAACAGGTACTGCGATTTATCCACAGCCATCCTTGGTTGGAATTCAGAGTGGGCTA
>DUCW01000069.1 GCA_012959595.1 Gemmatimonadota bacterium | reverse complement strand
CACAGTTTGTTTTACAATTGACCCTAACCCAAATTTTGGAGACCAAAGGTAAATAGCATTTGCTTACACAAAGATAGGCTGGGTCCAAGCTTTCCCACCGGAAGATGAACAAACCGTAGCTCTAATATAAGTTTCATGCCCTGTAATTTTATATGACACATGCGTTCCAGATGTCTGGGCCAGAACATCCCCATTTTTACCTGAAAAGACTGTTTTGTATATGAAATCATGTTCTTCTTGAATTTCAATTCTTATTTCCATATCGTCATAGAAATATGAGGATAATGTGACTCCTGTCGAGGAGTAAAACAGCCCGTCTGCAAGAGCAGAAACAATCGCATCAATCGATAAGTCGTTTGCGGACACCATAACCCAACCCCTGCCAGGATTTGATAAATGTGGAAGCCAATCATGGTAGTTATGAGAATCGTCGGTTGCGGTGCCAAAGATAACTTTTCCAGAACTTAGAACTCTGTCCCAAATATCCTCTGACCCTGGCCGCCCCGGGGCTCCAAGATTATTAACCTGGGGATGTGAATTATGAACTTCAAGCAAGTCAGCTCCGACAACCTGAGATATATGTGAATGATCAAAGGCCCAACGAAAGTTAGGATGATTGATCTGCACTATTCCTCCGGCATCACGAATCGAATCCACGTTGGCTTGTATTGTCTTGACAATGTCGTCTCCGTGGATAGGCTCGACCACTCTAGAAACGCCGATACCATTTATGTGTATTGGCATTTCACCTACTTCTATTCTGGCCGACACTTCTTCCCCCGGTACCATCAACAACCCATCTATTTCTTGCTCGAGTATGGTTCTGTGGTTGTGGTCACTAAGAACTAAAAAGTCATATCCATGATTCTTATACCAGTTAGCCACCCATTGTGGTTCGGCATCACCGTCAGATTTTGTTGTATGAGTATGCAGGTTACCTTTGAACCAATTCTTGAATTCCAAAGTATTCTCCTCTGAAAGTAGTCTAATCTGTCAGAACTGTTTAGCTTATGTTCGGTAGGTGATACAGGTCGGCTGCAGTGTCATGCAATACCTTACGGCGTACACCTTCGTCGAGGTCAGTTAAGACCTCGGTTATGTGTTCCTGGGCCTTGGGATAGAGACACGTTGGGTGAGGAAAGTCAGTCTCGAACATTACACTATCCTCGCCGATTGTCTCGATAGCTGCCCGGGGACCAAAGTCTTCAAACCAGAACGACGCTTTGATTTGACGTTTAAAGTAATCAGACGGTTTCATTTTGAGTAACTCACGTTCGGTTGGGACGGTCTCTTGGAATTGATAATCCATGGCCTCAAGAAGAAAAGGAATCCATCCAATCCCACTCTCCACTGAGACAAAGTTGAGTGAGGGATATCGTTCCAAGAGACCGGAAAAAATTAGATTTGTTATAACCTTAAAGTTTCCCAGAAAAAGAGCAATGCTGGTGATAGCGAGTGATCGCTCAGGTCCATAGCCCGACCACAACATATTCCCCATCGACGTACTACTCGAACCTATATGAAAGTTCACCGGAATACCTAGTTGTACACATGTGTCCCAGAACGGATCCCAGTAAGGGTCATTTAGAAATGGCTGCCCAAATTGATCTGGGCTATCTGTCATAGTGATTCCTTTAAGTTTCCCATCGCCACAAACTCTTTCAATCTCTTTCACGGCCTCGTTCACATCCCAGAACGGAACCACTGCCTGTGGGAATAATCTGTCTTCACCCTCTGACTGGAGTTCAATAAGCGCGTCGTTATACACTTCCGCACAAACGCTCCTGAGTTGTTTATCTGAGATTCCCATGAATCTATTACTACCGAAGCCAACCACATTTGGGTACACAATTTGCTGAGATATGCCTAACCGATCGAGCAATTTCAACCTTGGTTTTGGATAAGTCGCTGCAGCATCCATTTCTTCATAGGTTGTTAGACCTATAGTGCCGTAGGCTTTCGAGCCATCTTCCTTCACCACCGTGAATCCTAGGGGACCAAAATCAATGTCTTGATCAACTATCCATCTCGGGGCTCCAGACCGCTGTTCCACTCGTGGCACAAGCAACTTGTATTTACCGGATGATCGAGAAGTCCATAGGTCAGCTGGCTCGGTGTAATGACTGTCGATATCTACCACCGGCACTCCGTGTACAGATAATGAAGTCTTGTTCTTGTCAGCAGTCATATAGCCCCCTGTAACTTCTAGCTTTCGTTGCTAGATTTACTGCATCGTACAACAATTCAACACTGTTGTTCAATCTTGTTAAATTTGCGTTGAAGGTACCCTCCCATAACGAACTGAGGGAGTGAATGATGGACCCGTGGGTAGTTGGGAGCGATCCGAGCGAACGCTTCCCTTTGTGGACTAGAGCAAACGTGGGTGAGGTTTTCCCTGACCCGGTGCAGCCACTAACTTTTACATTGATGATGAGGGAAGGGGTTGAGGGCGCATTTCGTGATGCGTTTGTCGACATGGGTGCATTCACTCATGATGAGTTCACCGAAGGCAAGATGGAGATGCTAGGGGTATTTGGCTCGTACTGTTATCTAAACGCCTCGCTCTTCAGGATTTTTGGTGAACGAGCACCGGGGTTGTCGGCTCAGGACATCGACGCACTATTTTTCGGCGCACAACCTGGAATCCCAGCATATGAGGAGCAACCAGGGGATGCCAACCCAGAGCGTTCCGCGGCGATCGGGGAGGTGTTTCAGTGGGTGATGACTACAGAAACACTTGAAGCTCCGCTGGCCGGTGAGAAGCTCGTAAACGGTCTTCGAGATAAACGACCAAATCATTCCTCGATGACGAACGAGGAGCTGTGGTCATATTCCAAAGATCTTCTATTGACATATTTCCGCGGACTTTTCAAAGAGCATATTTTTGTTACGTTCCTAAGTACTGTTCCTGTTGGCGCCTTAACCCAGATATGTGAAGCGATTGGTCGACCTGAAGACACGATGAAACTTATTTCCGGTGTCGGAGATGTTGAGAGTGCTGCCCCGTCCCAGGCGATGTGGGAACTGGGTAGAATCGTCGCGGCCGATCCGGATTTAGTGGACCTTTTTGATCAGGGAACTTCCGGGTTATACGAACGACTAATTGCTCTCCCGGATGGATCTTCTAATTTCATGTTGCTATTTGACAAATTCTTGTATGAATACGGCGCGCGCGGACCAAACGAATGGGAACCTAGCAAGAATACGTGGGAAACACAGCCAGAACTTGCGCTGGCAGCGATCGATCGCATGCGACTCGCTGGAGAGGACGCCAATCCAAAAATAAAAGGAGCGGCGATGACAGCCAATCGAGAGAGATTGACCTCTGAGATTGCTGAGATTCTGTCTGGAGACCCTGAAACGCAAGGAATGTTTCTTGCAGCCGCAAGATCGGCGGTTCTTTTCCAGGCTGGACGAGAACGCACCAAAACTAATTGTATTAAGTCGGAGCACGAGTCTCGTCTTGCTATGTTCACCCTCGGTCGTAGATTCGTGGACGATGGTCTTGCCGAGGACGTAAGCGACTTTGCCCTGCTAACGTCAGAAGAAATTGACGAATGGATCAAAGATCCCGCCGCATTTAAGGACGTCATCAGCTCCCGCCGGTCACTCCAAGTCGAGTACGCTGAGATTACCGAACCATTCGTGTTTCATGGAATTCAACCTGATCCATCAGAATGGGTGCGAAGAGACACAGCTACGGTCGATTTAGTGAAGGCTGGAGATGTGTTGCAAGGGTTTCCTGGCTGTCCGGGGACGGTAACCGGAATCGCCAGAATAATCACTGATCCAATGAACCCGAGAGCGCTTGCTCCTGGGGAGATATTAGTGGCACCACTAACTGATCCGTCGTGGACCCCATTATTTGTTGCAGCTGGTGGCGTAATTGTCAATGTCGGAGCTGCTCAAAGTCATTCCATTATTGTTAGTCGTGAGCTAGGAATACCGTGCGTCCCCTCTGTCACTAATGCCACTCTAAGCATCCCCGATGGAGCTGAAGTCACCGTCGACGGAGACACTGGGACTGTCACGATTAACAGCGTGCCCTAACTCACGTGAACATTTCTGGTCGATCCATTACAAAGTGATTGATGACATGCGATCGGGCTCTCCAGTCTTTAAATTATCGGAAAATCCAGCGTATCCTGATGCTTCAGCCCGATTTCAAAGAGAGCAGAATGAATACATTTACAAGGAAGTGCTGATATTCACTGATGAAGGATTCGTGGATTTGATGGTAGCCGAAGTTATAGACTGACGAACCAAATGGAGGAAGTATATGAGTTTAGTAGGTGAGTTTTCAGAGACCGATATCACGGTAGATCTCGAAGGATTTGTGGCGACCGTTGAAATTCATAGACCGCCCCACAATTACTTTAATTTGGAGATGGTTACGGCAATAGCGGATGCATACGAATTTCTAGCGATGGAGACTGACTGCAGGGCAATCGTACTCGTATCGGAAGGAAAATCATTCTGTGCCGGAGCGGAGTTTGGAAAATCACGTGATGAACCAGAGGAGGAGGTGTCCCCCGGGACCACCCGCGGTAGGAGCCACATCTATGAACAAGGTGCACGCATGATGCAGGGTGAGATACCGGTTGTTGCAGCCATTCAAGGAGCCGCAATTGGTGGAGGATTGGGTGTGGCTCTAACCTCAGATTTTCGGGTAGCTGCTCCCGAGGCTAGATTCAGTGCTAATTTTGCACGATTGGGGTTTCATCATGGATTTGGCCTCACTGTGACCTTGCCGGAATTATTG
>DUCW01000068.1 GCA_012959595.1 Gemmatimonadota bacterium | reverse complement strand
AGAGGGCAGATTATTGAACAGTAGAGGTCTTCCCGCTTTTGATGTAAGATTTTTCATCTTGAATAAAAAAGGTGAATTCGCGGGGGTGGCGATGTATGGATCTCAACAAAAAAACTATGCAGTTTGTACAGAAAATGGATCTGAAGAGCGGGATTTGGAAGGATTGCTCGAAGGTTCTCCAAATGAATAGAGATGGATCTATGTTGTTTATCTACTTGATGGCTTGTGAGGAGGCAGAAAAATCTATGAATAAAGTTTCAATCAGATTTATTGGGTTTCAATTCTTGACTATGTTGTTATTGATTTTAGGAAGTGAAAATTCACTAAGAGCTCAAGAAATAACAATAGAGGAGTATGAGCCTCGTAAGACTTTGGTGGTTCCTGAGAATCCTTTAACATCGGCCAGGATTCCTTTTGTGGATATTCAAGGGCATCAAAGAGCTGCGAGCATGACGTCGCAGGACGTAGAGTCTCTCGTCAAGGAAATGGACGATTTGAATATGGCGGTAATGGTCAATTTGTCAGGTGGTAGTGGAGATGTTCTAGTCGCCGGATTAGATAAAATGACGTCAGGCCATCCCGGGAGGTTCATTTTCTTCGCTAATGTGGATTTTCGAGGGGTAGGTGAAGAGAGTTGGGGTAAGGACGCTGCCAGTCAACTTGAAGAAGACGTTCGTGCTGGTGCAGCTGGATTAAAAATTTTTAAAACTCTTGGTCTCAGTGCTCTTGATACGGATGGGAATCGAATTGCTGTGGATGACCCGAGGTTAGCCCCTGTGTGGGACAAAGCTGGGGAACTAGGGATTCCCGTTCTTATACATTCCGCAGACCCAGCGGAATTTTGGCAACCTTTTGATCGGTTTAATGAACGATGGTTAGAATTGAAGTTAAGACCACAACGGCGCCAATTTCCCGATGCAGAAGTGTCTTTCGAAGAAATACTGGAAGAGCAACACAATGTCTTTCGGCACCACCCCAATACTAATTTTATTTCAGCCCATTTAGGATGGCTCGGGCACGATCTGGATCGATTGGGGGAAATTCTAGACGCTCTGCCTAATATGTACGTGGGCTTGGGAGCAGTCATATATGAGCTGGGTCGCCAGCCACGTTTCGCCGCCAAGTGGTTGACCAGTTACAAAGATCGTGTCTTGATGGGCAAGGATTCTTACAATAAAGAGGAATTCTATACTTATTTCCGGGTTTTCGAGACGGACGATGATTATTTCGACTATTATCGTGACTATCATGCGTTCTGGAAGATGTATGGACTTTCACTTTCTGATGATGTTCTCAAAAAAATCTATTACCAGAATGCATTGAAACTAGTTCCCGGTATGGATGGGACTTTGTTCTCACGATGAATAATCCGAGTCCTGAAATTGATCGGCATCCGTTAAACACCGTCGTGCTTGCTTACTTTCACTACAGGTATGAAGCGGAGTTGGCTCAAGGGTATCTGGATGAAAGTGGTGTACCTACCGTCTTGTTGATCGATGATGCCGGTGGAATGGACGTGGGGCTATCTTTTGTAAACCCAGCCAGACTACTGGTCGGGTTGGAGTACGTAGAGAGATCTAGACTGATTTTGGAAGAAGCCGGAGTCATAGACCAAGATGCATTAGAAATGTAGACCGGATTAGTAAACTGTAATGCTTAGAATATTTGTGTGGATCCTGGGTATGTTTAATAGGGGCAAGAAAAATTCCAAGGCAGTGAACGGGACAGTAGTTCTCGAGCATGAGCCGACAACGGCACCTCCCATGAAAGAACATTGGAAAATCAGTGTAATGAGATCCTATGGTCTGTCTTCTGGAATCAGGGGCCGATGTCGGGCGAATAGCGCCCTATAAACTGGAAGAACCTGGAGACTGTTGGTAGATCTTTTCCTATGAAACGTATAGTGTGTGCATCGATACGTTCGATTTGATCTAGGTAACTAAGAAGCTCAGCAGGAAGATAATTCTTGAAAGAAACTTCTACATTTACAGGTAATTCCAACTGGTATGGTTCGAATGTTTCTAAGTGGGATAAAGCTGTGGATACTTTTTCCTCGATGAGCTGGTAAGATTTCTCTGGCATTATTGTTTTAGCAGAATGGAATCCGTAGCTTTCTTTTACGATCGCTCCTTCTAGGGGGCCTAGGATATTCTGAGCTTCTTCAACAATCGCATCGTCACCAGATATCATCACAACTGGGACCCCAAAATGTCCTGCGATTGCTGCATTTACGCCCGCTTCCGGCATGGGGATACCGTTTAGTCTCACTGCAGTTAAATTGGCACTAGAAAAAGTGTGGGCTCTGACCCCCCGAGTGTTGGTAGTGCTAGAATGATACCCTATGAAGATTGCTGCATCGAAGCTTTCGTCGATTCCTTGCATCATGCCTAGAGGTCTTGGCCACGAGCGTACTAGTTGTATGTCACTAGGGAGATTTTCAATTAAAAGGTTTTCTCCATTGCCGTGAGAATCGCTCACGAGTATCTCTGAAGCTCCTGCGTTCTTCGCTGCTTTGATGGCCGAGTTCACTTCATTCGTCATGAATGTCCTGAATCGGGAATATTCGAAACCTCCCGGGCCTAATTGATCTCCTGTGACTGCACCGACCACGCCTTCCATGTCTGCAGATATGTAAATTTTCAAACCCTGCTGACCTTTAGCTTCATTCCCAGGCAAGGAGATTCCTATTAGGAGAATCTTCAGAATAGTCAGTATTCGATTCATTCTACTTTTTGTATTTTTCATTGAATCCTCACTTGATTAGTAAAATTTTCTGGTTTATTGGGTAGAGCCACTCAATTCCTCGCGTTGTTAAGACAGCATCGTCTTCTAGGGGGATCCTAACTTTTGCTCCAGACCACTCTGGAACCTTAGTGTAGGCAAAAAGCTCTATTGAAAGCAAATTACCTGGGTGTAAGGCATAGGTCATTCGGAGGGGATTAAACCAGGCTATTGAAGGTCCAACTCCGTGTCCCAGATTGCCAACAGAGTGATTTCCTGTGATCACATCAGTTTGGTCACCATCAGAGGGTTGATTGAAAGTATCCATAACTGAGAATCCAGCTTCCTCAAGTTGGTTGTTCAGAAGATCGAAAGTTTCCGATGCTGTGGGTCCAGGACGGATATTTTTTCGGATCACATCTCTGGCGGCTTTGGCTTGGTCGAAGGCATTTTGTAAACCTGGGGGCACGGCTGTCTCTCCCTCTTTCAAGACATAAGCGATGCGTTTCAAATCGGTATAAAAATTTAGATAGCCAACACCCCAGTCGATCATAAGGAGGTCACCTGGTTGAATAATTCTTTCATTGGAAGTGGCTTCTATCCCGGATGGTCCAGTTATGTAAACGGAAGGCATATCAAAAGATGAACCCAGGCCCTTTTCGAGCAGGCGATCCATCATCCACCAAGCCACATTTTCGAGTGTTGTTTCTCCAGGAATGATCACAGCATTGGAAAAAGCTGTCTCAGCGATGTTTCGTGAAATTTCTCCTGCTTCCCCAAAAGCGACTAATTCCGAAGAAACTCTACGTGAGCGAAAATCGGAAATCAGTTTTTCAGCGGACACTAATCTGTCGTTATAAGGCGAACCTAGGTCTTCAATTAGCTGGAGGTAAGAGGAATGAGACAGGCCGTCAGCTCCGCCTATCTCCCGGGACATATTCACGCCGATCCTATTCGGGTTTCTTTGTTGGACAAATGCTTTGAGATCGAAATCACTAGTGACCAAGTCATAGGCTCCGTTTTCTTCTAGAAGATAGCCACTGATACCAAGAGCGACTCGTTCGATCTGGTTGTTTCCTTGGTCTGTAAAGATGTAGTATCCAACGGAACCGACGTAACCACGCCCGAGGTCTTCATACAGAGGGTCCAAATGACCTTCTTTCATCATTACAATCCACATGTCTATTTCGTTCTCTTTCATGACTTCTGGTAGGACCAAATCGAACTTTTCCCGTCGAATTTGGGCCATTCTCTCCCAGCGTTTGCGAGCTTCTTGACTTTGGAGGTCTGCCGGAGCAACCAAGAGGATTAAGGTTAATGCGCATAGCATGTTTCTGAACATTGTAGGGTCTCCACTTGTGGTCTATTAGGATTTCAAATTGGATGATTGCTTTGAGTAAAAGGGAAAACCCCCATTGGTCTCCTAGAATCGTTGTCGTCAACCTCGATGATAGCCTAAAATTTTGTGGTAGCAACCACAAAAGAGAACGACAGATACGTTGGATCCTTGCAAGACTAGGTTCATTCTGGATTGGTTATTTTTTAATTGGTTATTTTGTCGGTTTCAGGTACACTAGTGTTTCTTGGAACCTTCTATAGCTGGGGGATAGATCAAAATTGCTGACTGAAATGATCCCCAGCAAGGTGCATGTTGCCTCACTCTGTAAGTACTCGATCCCTATAGTCATAGTGCAGTTGGGGATTAACCTAATGGGAACTACGGACGCTATAATGGCAGGAAGAGTATCGTCTATGGATTTGGCGGCTGTCGCGTTGGGGAATCTTTATTTTATGATGGTCACTAGTTTCGGCACGGGATTATTGCTTGCTCTGGACACTGTGATATCTCAGGCTGTTGGGTCAGGGAACAACAGGGGCGTGTCTCTTGGGATACAGAGGGGCCTGCTGCTTGTTTGTCCGCTGTCTGTAGTGACTGTGCTTTTGCTTTTTCCTGCAGAGAACTTATTCACACTGTTGAGACAACCGGCGGAAGTAATTCCGCTTGCATCTGGTTATGCGCTTGCATCTGTCGCAGGAGTACTA
>DUCW01000067.1:26325-28601 GCA_012959595.1 Gemmatimonadota bacterium | reverse complement strand
CCTCCTTCCCAATTCGCTCCACCTAGGCTTCCTGGAATAGTCAAAGTGCCTCCAGTTTGATTCTCTTGATCGATGACTGAAGGTGGAGTAAAAAGCTCGCCAATACGAAAACGTGACACTATCTCTTCCGCTTCGACCCTCAACTCTGGAGTAAAGTCTATCAGATCCTCTATTCGGACACCTTGTCGGTCATACGGAGCCGGCTTAGTAGGAAAAGGTTGAGTAGGTGAAGTTCTTTCCCCTGGGACATCTGAAGCTGGTACAGGATTTTCTGTGATAGGCCAGACTGGCTCACCATTTCTTCGATCAAAAACGTAAGCAAAATTTTGTTTCGTAAGCTGGACCACCGCTGGAATTTCACGACCATCTACAGTGATATCCACGAGAATGGGAGATGTAGGGTTGTCATAGTCCCAAATGTCATGATGGACAATTTGGTAGTGCCAAACCCTCTCCCCTGTCGCGACTTCCAGTGCAACCAAACTGGATGAGAATAGATTGTCACCCAATCGATGACCACCATAGTAATCCCCTGTCGCACCCTCTACTGGAAGGTAGACATAGCCGAGATCAGGATCGACTGTGAATGGTGCCCAAACCGCTGCATTGCCGGTATATGACCAGGAGTCATCTTCCCAGGTCTCGTTACCCACTTCTTCTTCCAAAGGAATCGTATGGAAAATCCAATTCTGCCTACCTGTTCTCACGTCAAACCCTCTCACATGGCCAGGAACATTTTCAGGCGACGGCGGCCTTCCTCCAACAGCCAGTGCAGCACCCACAATCAAGATTTCCCCAAATATGATAGGAGGGGAAGAAGACCCGATAATCCCCTCAATAGGGTCGACAGGACGACCTAAACCATTCTTCAGATCTACTACTCCTTCATTACCAAAAGATTCGATTTGATGTCCATTGTGAGCGTCCAGAGCTACCAAATGGTATCCAGGAGTAACCACATAAATACGTTCGTCCCCTCGCCCATCTGACCAATAGGCCACACCTCTGCCCGAATTAGGACGGGGAGCTCTACGAGCTCTCTCACCCTCATCCATGCGCCAGATCCAAAGAGTCTCACCTGAAGCAGCGTCGATTGCAACTACATTTCTTCTAGACCCGGCAGTCGCATAGAGTACTCCATTAACCATCAGTGGAGTAGTAGAACTCTTAATCTCTGGACGCGGACCCTGATTTCGGCTACTCCACCGCCAAGCAATTTGAAGGTCTCCAACGTTCTCCCCAGTAATTTGGTCTAGACTGGAGTAACCCGTACTACCCAGGTCGCCTCCATAATAAAGCCACTGGCCGTCGGTAGAACCCTGTTGGGCACTGAGAGGGATACATAGCACCATACAGCTTAAGAGCCAGTAACCAGCAACGGAACTATTAAATTTCACACCCTCTACCCCAAATAACCCCGCTGGATACATGACCAGAACTGGTGATCGAACCCTGGGTTAGTAAGCAAAACAATAGAAGAGACCGTCACCGCCTGAACCCCTAAGATCCTCTTGGCCACAACCCCTACTAGCATGTGCTTGGTTCCAGGAGGTAGGATTGTCTCCACCACCAATACGATCAAAATGTCCAACCAAAGCACTGCCTTCACCGCTCCCTGTCCAATTCTGACATGTCGTGTCTACATCTCCAGCCGCAGCTGTTCCATCCAGTTGCGAACCAGTTAGAATATCATGGCGATTGGGATCATCACCCCTCCCATTCGTCATTCCGCCCTGTTCATTAAGAACAGTTTCTTTTGTCAGATTGTTTTCTCCGTGCAGATTGGCAACGTCCGTCGCCACTTGAACTCCAGCAAAATTGTACCAAGGACCACTCCCAATACGATCCCGTGCATTAACACTAGGAGAACCCCCAAAAACAGCAGTACTCAAATAAGCATGCCACATTTGCTCTCCAAATCCTGCTGTGCTTGCTAATGCCTGACAATGTTGATCGGCACCTTCCAGGCCGCCCAGGTCCGCTCCGTCCCCTAGCCCCACACTCGTCAGAAAAAAACTCATCACGTCTTCAGTACCAGAACCAGGTGACATTTCGTCACCAGAAGACGTACAAGAGGTCATCCCCAAAAAAATAACTACAGTCAAACTCAACCGTGCCTTTTTCATGATTTCGCACCTTATCTGATGAAAGATTCACACTCATATAGACCACGACCGGCCAGTCGACTGATTCGACTAGACCGGTCGTGCAACTGACATCGCTCTAATTAAATAGCTGATCCCATCAAGAACCCGGCCAAATTCCTTGGGTCCTTT
>DUCW01000067.1:0-26315 GCA_012959595.1 Gemmatimonadota bacterium | reverse complement strand
TGATCCTGATTCCGCAGAATTTGTAGAAATACTGATAGAAAACCCGCGCTAGACACGACAAAAATCAGGGACACTGATGCGCGGCTTCGTCTCCGCTTAACGGGGCCTCAGTGCCGGTTCGCACCCCAGGGCGTTCCCTGGTCTTTGTCCTTGATTTTCTTCAGGCCTTTGTACTTGAACTTCTGTACACGTTTGCCTTCATAGGTTTCGGTGGTATAAATATTGCCTTTGGAATCGGTGGCTATACTGTGTACTGCGAAAAACTGACCTGGCTGTCTACCACCATCTCCAAAGGTCGTCAAAACTTCCATCGTTTCACGCTCAATTACGTGAACTTTCATATTTTGGCCATCAGCTAAGTAGATATACTTTTGGTCTGCATCCTTAGAAAGTGCTATGTCCCACGTGGATCCTTGAGATAGAGTCTCTGGAGCAACGAAAGCCTCCATTACATATTCCCCGTCTAAAGTAAACACTTGGATTCTATCTGAAGCCCGGTCGCAAACATAGAGCAGTCCATCACGCGAAGGGTGTGCACAGTGTACTGGACCTCTAAACTGTTGGGCAGGTGCAATATCTGGGCTGTAACGCCCGAGCGGACCATCATCTGGAACATTGGCGTACGCTCCCCAGAAACGCTTGAGTTCACCGGTACTCGCATCTAGAACGGCTACGCGCTTATTCAGATATCCATCAGCTAGATACATCTCATTGCGATCTGCATCAAATCCTATTTCGGCAACCCGCCCGAAACTCTCCGTATCGTTACTTCCACCCTCATATATCGATCTTCCATCGGTAGTCGTGCCGGTCATACGTGCTCCAGAACTGCCAATCTGCATAAGAAACTCACCATTCCTAGTGAATTTCAAAACTTGAGCGTCTGCCTGACCGTTGCCACCGATCCAAACATTGTCAGCGTGATCTATCGTGATTCCATGGTTAGACTCTGGCCACTCGTAAGCACCATCTTCTGTTGGGCCTCCCCATGAATTCACCAAATTACCCTCAGCATCAAACTCCAAAATATTGGGTGCTGGGATACAGCATTCACTGAGTGGTGGATCTTGAGCAGCACCGATTTCAGTTCTGGCAGCAAATGTGGTCTGACGATGAATAATCCAGACGTGATCCCTAGAGTCTACATCCACACCGATAGTGGATCCCAAAATCCAATGATTAGGTAATGGCTTTGGCCAAAACGGATCTACCTCAAACATTGGTGCTTGTATCATGTCAGCTGAACTCGCCTGTGACGTCTCACCACTAGTACATCCACCGATCAGCACTGTTGTCAAAGCGATTCCAACTAAAAGAGTACGTCTAAAATCCATTGATCCTCCTCTATGTCTCCCATACAAATGCAACGAACTGGTCTCCAAAACTACAGCACCTAGCACACCTGGCCATGATAAACATAAAATCAATGAACACTCGTACTAGGTGGTGCCAACACACGATGGAACGATGTGCTGGTGACAAACTTCACTTAAGTTGTACGTTATCGCAACTTGATTACGCAAGTGTTTCAATAGAAAAGCTATGAGCCAATATTTTGTGATAAAAGTCAAAAGTGTGTTTTTTGAGTCAGTCAGGATTGTAATCCTAACGACATTTATCAGTTTGACTGTTACTGAATCAGCTTCACCTCTGACTGAAACAGTATCTCACGATACACCAGCTGACGTGACAGTTCAGGCTTTCTTAAAGCCTGCAGGCAATACTCTCCATTTTGTTGTACGTGTTCCCCTCACGGCCATGCAGGATATCAATTTTCCATTGATCGGACCTGGATTTCTAGACTTTGAAAAAGCTGAACCCATGCTCAGAGATGGTGCGATGTTGTGGGTTGGCCAACCAGTCCAAATGTACGAGAATGGTAGGTTGCTCGATTATCCCGACATCGTCTCTATTAGAGCTTCACTCCCCTCAAACCGCTCTTTTGGAACCTATGAAGGAGCCTTAGAACAAACCTCAAAACCACCCCTCTCAAATGATGTCCAGTTAATCTGGGAGCAAGCGATGTTGGACATACATTTTCAATACCCTATTCAGTCTGCAACTTCTGAGTTCTCAATACATCCAGGACTGGATCGTCTGGCTTCTCGCGTAATGACAGTCCTTAGGTTCCTACCACCTAACGGTGAAGAAAGAGCTCTGATGTACACTGGAGATCCCGGGCTGGTCACTCTCGACCCACAATGGCACCAAGCCACTGTACAGTTTATTAAATCTGGATTTTACCACATTTTGGGAGGGATCGATCATTTACTATTCATCCTATGCCTGGTAATACCATTCCGCCGATTACGAGGACTCATACCAGTGGTAACGTCCTTTACTGTAGCACACTCAATCACCTTGATTGCTTCAGCATACGGTTTTGTCCCTGACACTCTTTGGTTTCCTCCCTTTGTAGAGATGTTGATCGCACTGTCAATCATTTACATGGCCATAGAAAATATTCTTGGTGCTAAATTACGAAGACGTTGGATTGTCACCTTTTGTCTAGGTCTGATTCACGGATTCGGCTTTTCTTTTGCACTATCAGAATCAGTACAATTTGCGGGACGTCATCTGATACTCTCCCTGCTGTCCTTTAACGTAGGTGTAGAACTGGGACAAATCTTAGTACTTATTGTGTTGATACCTTTTCTAGATTTCTTATTTCGTTTCATCGTAAAAGAAAAAATCGGTTCTATCCTAATCTCGGCGATTGTTCTGCACACAAGTTGGCACTGGTTTACTGCACGCCTGGAAATCCTAAACGAATATGCAGTAGACTGGACCAACCTGATGGGACAGTTCCTCCGACATCCTTTTGGGGCACTGACCTTGCTTCTAATTACCGTAATTTTGACACGGTTTATAGTTTACAGAAACAAAACGACAGTCAGCTGATTATGGATGATTTTCAATAAGCCAAAGCATAGGCTTCACGTCGCGGATCAGCCGCCGCAGTCAAGGTACCCGAACCTTCCAATAGGATCATCTGGGCACCTCCAAAAGTAGCTGTCCAGCCATTCACCACGTTGGGAAGATGTCCCTGATCCGCAAGACCCTGCAGTATGTCCGCTGGAAAACGATCCTCAAAAGCTACCCTCAAATCCTGATAGCTTCTGAAGCGAGGTGCTTCGATCGCTTCCTGTGGAGTCATCCCAAACATAAATAGATTGTTGAGAATCTGGACTAAAGACTGTACCTGACTATCCCCTCCAGGGGTACCAAGAGCAAAAGAGAAACTACCGTCGGGGTTCAATCCCATTGTTGGTGTCAAGGTATGGTAAGGTCTTTTCCCTGGCGCGACGACATTAGGATGACTCCGATCTAAGGTGAACAATGCTCCTCTGTTCTGAAGAACCACACCTGTCTCCGGTTCCAGTAATCCAGAACCGAAAGAGCCAAAAAGGCTTTGGATCCAGCTAACAGCATTCCCCCACTGATCCACCACTGTCAGGTAAACAGTGTCACCCCCATCATCCGTATCTCCCGGCGAGTCTGAAGCGTCTGATTCAGTACCCATTCCACTCAAAACATTTTCAGCTGCTACCGACTCAATTAAAGTAGATCGAAATCTCAAATAATCTGGTGCCAGCAGTTCAGAGAGGGGGAGTTTTTCAAAAGAAGGGTCCGCTACCCATCGATCCCGATCCGCGAAAGCGAGCTTCTTAAGTTCTATCAACGTATGCAGATAAGCCTGTGAGTTATGACCCATCTCTTCTAGATCATAGCTTTTTGCCATTTCCATCAATTGCAACTGGGCTATTCCCTGAGTATTGGGCGGTAACACCAAAACTCTACGATCCAGATAATTACCCTCTAAAGGAGTTACCCAGGTCGTCTGATGGTCTCTGAAGTCAGCGTTTCTCAGGTAACCACCCTGACCCTCCAAGAAGTCAGCGATCTGGTTAGCAACAGCACCCCTATAGAAGCCGTCTTTACCATCCTTTGCTATGGTCTCTAAAGTCTCTGCCAAGGCCGCATTTTTAAGAAGAGATCCTACATCAGCTGGCTGGCTGGCTGGAAGGTAAAGTGCCTTAGCTGGTTCATTCAGATGTTCCGAGGCACCAGCAATATCACTCGCCAGTCGAGTAGACACTGGGAAACCTTCTCTTGCGTATTGAATTGCTGGAGCCAATGCTTCTGATAGAGAAATCGTACCAAATCGGCTCAATGCATCATCCCATGCAGCAACCGCCCCTGGAACACTTACAGAAAGAGGGCCTGAAGACGGAATTTCATCCTGGCCAGCTACTTCAAAGAATTCAGGTGTGGCCAATGAGCCCGCTCTACCGCTACCGTTCATCCCTATGACTTCACCTGTCTCACCGTCATAGAAGATCCCAAAAGCATCTCCTCCAACACCATTCATATGTGGACGCACCACTGCCAATATTCCAGCCATAGTTATGGCAGCATCAACGGCATTGCCACCATTCTTCAAAACTGTATATCCCGCAGCAGTAGCTAGTGGGTGGTCTGAAACTACTGCCCCATTTACCCCTCTTACATCTGGGCGATTCATGCTCGGAAACTGCATACCTTGATTTGGTAGGCTAGCGTCCTCTGCAGGAACAGTTCACCCGAAAATAGCCATTATAGCCATTGGAACAGCCAAACGTGTCAGAGATGTTTTCCGCATCGGTATTTTTCTCCTAAATCATTGATCGGATATGGAATTTCGAGCAACGGGATCACATCGCTTTATTTCCTATCCTTGTAGAATCTAGTACATATTAATGGTAAACTAACAGTTCTAACCAGGACAAATAGTACAAGCGGTACAGATCTTGCGTATTGATATCCCAGATTGATAGAAACGATAACAGGATCAAATAATCGATGATAAGAGTAAGATTTCTACTCGGGATACAACTCGCTTTGAGCCTTCCTTCAGTGTTGGCGTGTGACGATTTTTTCACTGAAGATCTTGCTACTGGGCCAGTAATGTGTACAAAAGACATGAGGGCAGGAATTGTTCTGACTGTGGTGGACGAGGTCACTGGCAATCCGGCTCTTTCTGGGTCGACGATCACCCTTCAAGACCAAAGCTATGTCGAAACACTTCCACAAGGATCCTCTGCCGGAGCTTGGGAAAGGAAAGGAAACTATGACATCATTATCAGTCATCCCGACTACCTGACCTGGTTACGTCAGAATGTACTTGTCACAGCGGATGAATGTCACGTCCACACTGTTGAGATAGAAGCCAAGCTCAAAAAGAGAACCTGAGAAAAAAATGCTAAGGTGCACCTGCCTGAATGCCTCAACCATCACACTTAAATACCCCGGTTGATCCTGAAGTACTCTTTGAGACAGCCGCCTTGTATTTGAAGTGATTCGGTTAGTCTTAACTTCCTGGAAGAGTCTCATCCTCTCGAATTCGTGGAGCGATTCCAATACCGGTAATTCCTAGGATAAGTGCAAAAATAAATCCCATATAATTCATGATAGCCCACGGCAAGTACTCCACGCTAGCAACACCTAAAGTGCCAGCCATGAATGTTCCTGCCGCACTCCATGGAACCAATGGTACCACCACCGAACCCGAATCTTCAAGTGTCCTCGACAAGTTCTTAGCAGCCAAGTTCGCCCTTTTGTAGGCCTTCCGAAACAATTCACCAGGAATAATCATTGAGAGGTATGAGGAACCTGTGATGAGTGCTGTGAGTACTCCACTTGCCACTGTAGATGTTACCAGCCCAGGCGTACTATCTACCTTCGTGAGTAGTGCCTGCAAAATCCGATCCAAAAACCCGCACCTCCGCATTACACCAGCAAAAGTGAACGCACATAGTATGAGGAGTACAAGGCTCATCATACCGTTCATCCCCCCTGTACTGAGGAGGATGTCCAACATCTCTTTTCCAGTGGTTGAAGTGTCCCCTAGAATGACCACCGAAAAGAGATCTTCGATGCGCCTGTCCTGTAGAACACTGGCGATGACGAGTGCTACGGCAGTGGTAGCCAGCATGCCTGGGAGAATAGGCATTTTCTTTACTGAAAACCATATCATCATCACTGGAGGCAACAGCAAAACAGGAGAAAAATCAAAAACATTTCTGAGAGTACTCTGAAGCTCAGATATATCTGAACCGACTGGTGGTTCGGATGTCAAGCCAACCACAAAGTACACCGCCAAACCTAGAGACCAGGCAGGCACCGTCGTCCAAAGCATCCAGCGTATGTGATCTACTATGTTCGAGTCCGCCACGATGGGTGCTAAATTCGTAGTGTCTGAGAAGGGACTCATCTTGTCTCCAAAATAAGCCCCCGAAACAATCGCTCCTGCAGCTGCACCCGACGGAACCCCAATCCCCTGAGCCACTCCCATGAGTGCCACCCCAACAGTTCCCACTGTTCCCCAAGCGGTCCCTGTAACCATCGATATGATGGAACAGACAACGCAAGCGGTGAGGAGAAAGAACCGTGCAGACATTAAATCCAATCCATAGACTATAAACATGGGAATAATCCCGGCAGCCATCCAACTAGCGATTAGAGCCCCTATTGCAATCAGAATGAAAACTGCAGGCATTGCGGTCCCGAGGGCATCGATGATGCCCCCTTCCATCTCTTTCCAGGAAAAACCGAGAAGCCAACCTAGCATCGCCGCCAAAATCGTTCCTGAAAGCAGCATTACTTCGATGCGATAACTAAACCAGCCATACCCCAAACCGACAAAGACGGCTAATCCCACCAACGGAATCAAGGATTCAATCAGTGATGGAAGACGAGGCTGGTCGTTCAACAGGCTACTAAGATAGGCTGATGCCCCATGGTATTTCCTCTATTCCATCCTCACGAAGACGGGCATTAAAACTAGCCAATTCTCCTGTGATCAAGCTACTGAAACGCCTAAGCAACTCAGTCAATTGGGCAGACAGCTCATCAAACACAGCGTAGGATTGCACAGTGGGAGCTGCATCCGCACTCTGGATCACTCCCAATAGGCCCGCAAGCTGATTATTGAGTTTAATAGGGAAATTCAACGGATCTTGCCTACTTTGGTTTCGATATTGGTAGATCTCTCCCTCTACACTTGTCAGGGCATCAACAAGGCTTACCCCATCCAACACTAGATCACTATCCTGAATAAGGCTCACCCGATCCATAATAGTATCCTTTAGCATGCGAATGAGAACCACCTTCTGGTTAGCTTCGTTAAGCTTTTCCAGCACTTGCTGTGATAACGTGAATTGATCTTGAAGATCTTGGTCCGTAACATTGATGAGCCTCTCATCCCTCAAAATTCTAACTGGCTGTGTAATCGATTTACCGTTTCCTCTCACTCTAATTTGGTATTCTCCTGGCGGAGCCAGAGGACCACGAAGAGCAGGATTCACTGGCCAATAAAGAATCATCCCTTCGAAACCAATCGCATCTGGATAGCGTAAATCCCAATGTACCCTATGCACGCCTTCATCGGTACGGACCCGGAGTGGTGAAGATTCGAATGGCAAGCCTTCCGATGGAGGGGGATCGCCACGATCCCCAACGGCACCTTTAAATCGTCTTACTATCTCTCCAGTACTGTCGAGGATTTCTACAGTTAAGACTTCGGCAGGATGTCCCAAATAATAGTCAATTATGACACCTGAATCGACAGTTCGTGTGACGTCGGATGGCCGAAATAAATGCAAAGACCGACCTGTAATCTCTGGATCGTATTGACGCAAAACTTCGATGTCATCGAGTACGTAAAATCCCCGACCATGCGTGCCGACCACAAGATCGTTACCCTCAACCACAAGTCCTTGTACCGAAGCAACTGGCAAAGTCATCTGAAGTGATTCCCAATGACCCCCATCATCGAAAGAAATGTAAACACCGTGCTCTGTACCAAGATATAATAGCCCTGGACGAACAGGGTCTTCTCTTATCACCCGAGCAAAATCGGTGAGTCTGATACCAGTTGTAATTTTAACCCATGTCCTTCCATAGTCATGAGTTTTAAACACGTATGGTGCACGATTTCCAGCAAGATACGCAGTGCCAGCATTGTGCTGCGAGGCTTCCAGGAGACTTATACGGGTAAAATCTGGCAGATCAGACGGCGTAACATCCGTCCAGGATTTACCCAAATCTCTTGTAATATGAACCAACCCATCGTCCGATCCTGTCCAAATCGTGGTCGACTCATGACGCGATGGAGCCACAGTAAAGACAGTTCCATATGTCTCTATCCCAGTCTGATCAAGCGTGATCGGCCCTCCGGAAGGCCCAAGAGTTTCATCATCCGCACGAGTTAAATCCGGACTGATTTTTTCCCAACTTGCACCTTCGTTAATTGAGCGGAAAAGATGTTGTGAGGCAGTATATAAGGCAGTGTCATCAGTTGGAGAAAACACAATCGGATAGGTCCATGGGAAGCGCTCTTCCATATCTTCTGCTGAATTTCCCATCATATACTTTGGCCAAGGGCTGACCACACGACTCTGCCTTGTAGATAGGTCTGTACGCCATATGATCCCCATCGATCGTCCAGCAAAAAAAACGTTATCGTTTACGGGAGACTGAGCGATGTAGCCGCTCTCACCACCACCGACAAGATACCAGGGTCGAGGATTTCCAAAAAAATTACCATCTGAGGGAGGTAAACAAATCCCCCCCCCATAATCCTGTTGTGCTCCACAGACGTGATAAGGGACATGCCCGGTGGTAATCACGTTATACATCTGAGCAGTTGGAAAAGTTTGTGCAGTCCAGGACTGACCTCCATTTAAAGAGACAGAGCCACCACCGTCACTCGCACTTATCATGTGAGACGGGTCCTCTGGGTTGATCCATAAGTCATGATGGTCCCCGTGAGGCATCCCCAAAGAAGTATAGGACTCTCCGCCATCAATGGAACGATAGAGTCCCGTATTAAGAACAAACACTGCGTCTGGGTCTTGCGGATGGGGTGTCAGCCGGGTGTAATAGAAGGCACGCTGTCTCAGATTGCGCTCATCATTCACCTTTCCCCAAGTTCTACCTCCATCATTCGAGCGGAAAACCCCTCCCTCTTCAGCTTCTATGATTGCATAAACTCTAGATGGATCGGCAGGAGATGGGGCGACACCTATCTTTCCGATTACACCCTCTGGCATACCAGGAGCATGTGTTAACTCTTCCCAACTATCTCCACCGTCATCGGATTTAAAAAGTCCACTTCCTTCACCACCACTCGAAAGTATATGCGGACGTCTATAAACCTCCCAAAGGGCAGCGTACAGTATCTTTGGATTGTTCGGATCGATCGCTAGATCCACAGCCCCAGTTCTTTCATCGCGGAAAAGGATATTCTCCCAACTCTCTCCACCATCCTTTGTACGGTAGACCCCACGCTCAGGATTGGCCCCGTAGGGATCTCCCAAAGCTGCGATATAGGCTAAGTCAGGATTTGTCGGATGTACACGAATTCGAGAGATAGTTAAAGTTTGTTCGAGCCCCAGGTGTTCCCAGGTCTCACCACCGTTCACACTCTTATAGACCCCATCACCCTGGATGATATCGCCACGTAACTGAGCTTCTCCCATTCCGACATAAACCACATCTGGATCCGACGGTGCAACTGCAACTGCTCCCACTGAAGAAGTTTGGAAAAAACCATCTGATACAGGCTTCCACGACTGGCCCGCATCGATCGTTTTCCAAAGACCACCTCCCGCTGCTCCAAAATAATACTCCAGGGGACGCTTTGAGCTGCCAATCGCTGAAATAGACCGTCCACCTCTATAGGGTCCAATAGATCTCCACTCCAGATGATCCCCAGAAAGAAGTACGGGTTCAGTTGGAGATTGTGCCTCAGCTATAGTGGAATAGACGAAAACCACTATAGCAGCTAAAAGCACCTGCAGTGCCATTAGGATCAATCCTGGCCCAAGACTACTTTCCTTAAGAGATATCAACATATCAGGGGAGTTTCCCTCCTCTGATATCTACTTCTAAACGTCCATCCACAAATACCATCAACGGAATAACATCATATTCAAAGGGATGTCCTTCCAAAATCATAAAATCGGCCTGTTTCCCAGGATCGATACTTCCCAGTTGGTCACCCAAACCTAAAATCTCAGCAGCATTCAGAGTGCCCATCCTTAGTGCCTCCACTTCGGTGGTCCCATTTCGAAAAGCCCAGGCAGCATTCAACGCAGGTTCTCCACCCAGTCGACCTATGGGTGAAGCACGACGAGACCCTCCCGGCCCGAAAAACGCCACCTTGACACCCGCCCGACTTAGAATCGCTGGGCCTTCTATACTCCAGCCAGCACCTCCACCCCTAATCTCCGAAGATGCTGCTCCAGAATTCCCCAAGATCACCGCTACTCCTGCCGTAGCCAGCTCTTCCGCGATCTTATGTGCTTCCACCCCGCCAGCGACAACCAGGTTCAGATTGAAATCTCCTGCAATCTCCATAGCTTCACGGATTTCATTCACCGTGTTAGCCTGAAAGATCGCAGGAACTTTTCTTTGAATGACAGGCATCATAGCCTCTAATCTCTGGTTATAGTCACCCAGCTTTTTATTTTCAGCGTAATCCCACGAATCCTTCAGGCTATTCCGGATCAACTCGGAAGCAGCAGCTAATGTGGCCGGTATATCTGAAGTCTGGTTCCAGAATCGAGATGTCTGAGAAGTCAGAGAAAACACTAGACTACTGGGCTCTTTTACTGCCATCTTTTCAAAGTCCAGTCCGACTGGCTTAATGACGACACCTGATCCTCCAATAAAGTTTTGAGTGCCTGGAGTAACATTGATCGAGGTTACTCCAATCTCCAAGTTGACTTTGTAGGAAGGAAACCATGGATCTACAGCATATATTGCATTCATCTCAGGAACTGCTGGCTCTGTAATCTCATCATTCTGGACCTGCCACTTGAGATCACCTATCCAATCATTGGGGAATGCCCTGGCTAGAATCCATCCAGGCAGAATCACCCTTCCTCCAACGTCCATCACAGGGATGCCATCAGGAAGATTCTTGATTGTACCCACTTTTTTGAACTTACCCTTTTCAACTAGGATGGTGGCATTTCCAATCTCCCCATCACTGACGGTAAATAGATGGGCATTCGTGATTGCAAAAACATCATCTTCAGAAGTGATATTTCCTGTGATTGACCCAAATGGTCCTACAGTGCGAGGGCGATCGGGTTGTAACTCTTCTGGTCTTTCATACTCAAGCACCCCGTCCACGAAAACACGCTCTACTCGATCTGCCGTCAAATCCAAAAAGTGGCCATCTAGTAGTACTAAATCGGCATCTTTTCCTTCTTCTATACTACCCACACGATCATCGAGCATCATGGCCTTGGCCCCATTGATAGTCATGACTTCGAGTGCTTGTAAATCAGTTAATCCATGCCTTGCTAAAAAAGCTCCATACTCTCGAAAATCTTTAAAATGCTGCGCAGACATGTCGGTCTGAATACTTGCAGGAATACCCGCATCTAGAAGGTCTTTCAGGAGATTACGAGGTCGATCTTCCCCAAAATATTGGACGATCATCATAGGGCCGATCACTGGTACAATTTTTGTCTCTTTGACAAGTTCAATGATGGGGAACACCTCCTCCGCATGGCCAAGTGCCAGACGATCGATGAAGCCGTACTTTCTGGCCAAACGCATCACCATCATGATTTCACTAGGGTAGTGCGAGTGTACATGGACCATCACTTCGCCGCGTATGACAGCTGCAAACGCCTCAAGTCGTTCGTCAATGAGAGGGGCTCCTGAGAGTACCCCAGACTCGTAGTCCTCCTGCACTTTTATGTAAGCTTCGGCTCGCCGAAAATACTCATCTGCGGTCGCATACCAACCCATCACTGTCTGAGGAGTCTCTCCAGGTCGCAAATTGATGAGTGGGCGAACAGCCATCTTGAGGTCCACATAGGGTTTGAAAATCATCTCCTCACTTGGAGTGCTTTTCATTTTCAATGCAACCGACTGTCCACTGCTTATAATCCCACTACCAGAGCGAGTAATAACGGAAGTAACTCCTCCTGAAAGTGCAACTTGAATCATTGGATCATCCAAATTCAAGTTTTCGACAGCCTTCCACTCTGCAGTAACTGGTCCTGGTATGGAACTCCTTCCAGACCTGTCCAAGGCGATATGAGAATGGGCGTCGATCATTCCCGGTATGACGACTTGAGCTTCATATTCCTTGAATCCAGAAGGACGACTAACCGACTTTCCCACCTCTCTAATCTTACCGTCTTGGACTAAAATCTCTCCTCCCATAAGAGTTCCGTTAGTGACGGTGTAGATCTTTTCAGCCTTAACAACTATCGCTTCGGATTGTACGGCTCCACTTAAGGTCACTACAATCCCAAATGCACTGAGTAGTGTCAGGCTTAACAAAACCAGGCATACTTTTATGTACTTCAATTCACATAACGTCTCCATCATCTGTTCACACTCCTACCCGTCTAGAACACTCTCTCAGTTCCAATGAGCTCCTATTGGAAGAGCTTGATACCCATCCTGCTCAAGCCAGGTGCACCAAGGTTCAGACAACCGAATCCAGTCCATGGCGGGCTGTCCTATCGGAGCACCCGGAGGCGGAGCAACTTGATCGATTTCCCTATAGTTCTCTGCGGGTCTATCCAAGAAGCGCTGGATGTCCTTGGCTAAGAACCCAGCCAAGCTTCCTTCCTGCTGGTCCGCATCCATAGATGCACTCACAATCCTCAACATTGAAGACGCTGTCCCTCTCACTTCTAGCATTGGCGAGTTGGCTGCTAACCATTTCACTCTGTCGACCACAACACCCACAACGGCTCTTTTCACTGACATATCATAGGGACTGTCCGTTTCTGCACCCAATGTAGTCTCAAATAATCGAGTCAGAACATCTCGAAGACCTGGCAAATTAGGATCAAGAGCATTCTGCTCGACTAAACGGGCTGCTCTACTTTCTTCCAATAGAAAATTGACTGTGTGACTAGCAGCGACTACTGCTGGAGTCACAGCATCAAAAGCCGATCCAGTGTATCTAGGAAACATCTCCCGATGCCGACCATATCCCGGCGGTCTTGGAGGTATTAAACTCAAAATGTGATCGGGCACTTTCAATTCCGACAGTTGCAAGGTGCGCATCAATGCGTCTATCGCTTCACCTTGGGATTTAGCTGAAACTCTTTGAAACGGCTGGAGCCCGTCCCCTCTCGTCGCATAGGTATACTCCACACCACCCACCGCCGATGCAGTCGATTCCACCTGGAAACGGTGATGCAGATACAAAGGTACCAGGGTCTCTTCGATTGTGGCCATTGGTGCACCCGACTGAATCGCTTTTTCTCCAAATCGGCTCAAAGCGGCAGTCCTGACGTCCATCATTCTATGTAGTTCAGCACCCATGTCGGTCCCATTAGCCCATTGGTCAGCTTGCGGAGTCGTGGCGATGTCCTGATTCGACATGTACCGGATGTCATCTCCCCATGCCACGTCCAGGATATCTCGTAACTCACCCTCCTCATCAGTTCCCACTGGGAACTCCCTATACCCATAGCTCACTGCGACCTTATCCCAGTCTCCTATATCGACGTCATAAACTTCCGAATAATCCAATGAGCCATCGCTATTTAGGTTTACTAGATGGTGGGGATAATCCATAACAGAGATGCGCCCGGCACCACTGTTATAGTAGTTGTGACCTAAACCAATAGTGTGACCCACTTCATGAGCGGAAAGCTGGCGAATCCTAGACAGTGCCCATTCTGCAAGTTCTGGTGGTGTTTCATCTCCATTCTCATAGGGTGACAATAATCCTTCAGCGATCATATAATCCTGTCGGATCCTGAGGGACCCAAGGGTGACTACACCCTTAATGATTTCACCAGTGCGTGGATCCGTCACGGATCCTCCAGTACTCCATCCCCTGGTAGATCTGTGAACCCAGTTGATGACATTGTAACGAGCGTCCAGCGAGCTGATACTATCTGGTCGCAAAACCACTTGAAATGCATCGATATAACCAGCTGCTTCAAAAGCCTGATTCCACCACCTAGCACCGTCCAGAAGAGCAGATCGGATTGGCTCAGGGGTTCCTGGATCTAAATAGTAAACTATCGGTTCAATCGCTTCGCTCATTCGAGCTGAAGGATCTTTTTTCTCTAGACGGTGTCGTCTGATAAAGCGCTGAGTCATGGGCTCCCCTAATGGCACAGCGTAATCTTGATATGTTGCCGCTCCAAAACCTGCCTGTGGATCGAAAGCTCTGGGAACGTAGTCATCATCTGGCAATTCAACGAAGGAATAGTGAAGACGAATGCTTGCTGCTTCTCCCGTCGCCGCGACACTGCCGACCCCTTCAAAATTAGGATTGCCGCCACCGAATCCTCTTCCCCCACCTCCACTGCCAGCTTGCTGTACAAAAGTCAACTCCGCTTCCATTTCTGTGTTGGTCGGGAATGAATTAGTCATTCCCATGTATACTGAGCTTCTGCTGCCATCCAATCGATAAGTTCCTGGCTGCATGCGCTGAGCCGCATTTATCGCATCCCTCAGTAGAAATTCAGTAGCATTGACAAGTACTCTCCCTCCTGTTTGTCCTTCAGCCGTGAAACCCCAAAGCACTGAACGAGCAAAAGCGTCCTCGACAGCCTTTACCTCGCTTAGGTTGTCCGTAATCGCACGGAATTGGTAGTTGGGCTGTACCATCAAAATTTTTCGCCCCACTTTTTCAAATTTGACGATCCTTGATCCTCGCAAAGCACCTCTATCTATACCCAGGTCGTTAGAGCCAAGACCAGCTCCATAACCCACGTAGTGAATCATTTCCCGATTCATCTCGGGTATCTCCATCCACAGGTCACCTCCATCTTCATCCCAGTATAAAGGCAGAAAGCCGTCTATTTTTTGCATGCCTTCCGTTACTTCATCGATCGAAGGAAGGCCGTCAGAGCTTCCGACTCGCTGAACTGCAGCTGCCTCCAGAGTGGAATTTGATCCAAGCATATGCAACAAGACTAGGAACATCGTCACAACAACCATCTTTATTTCTTTGCGAACCATTAGCGGATCTCCTCATCGAACAAGACACTGATTTTGACTTACCTGTGACACAAATCTTTACCAACATGCACAAAAAATCATCTTGATGCTAATACACATTCTCGACAACTCACTTGATCAAGTGCATCTTGAGTGGCTAATCTCAGTTAGGATTTTAGTTGCCCTACTGTAAAACAGATCGCATCGTTATGCGAAAACAATTTAGTTATTGGAAACAAATAGATTTACTGCCCTTATTAAGGAGGCTACCAGATGCAGTCATTTCTCATGCGGATTTTCGTCGTAGCAATAGTTTTTTCGGTGGCGATTCCAGGATCAGCGAAAGCACAAACTCCTGACCCTCGATTAGAGAACCTCAAGAATGAAGCCCTGACTCTCGTACAAGGCCGTGCCAAACAAGTTCAAGAGATCGTCGACCAGTTGTTCAGCTTCGGCGAGCTGGGAATGCAAGAGTTTGAGACTCAGAAATATCTGACAGGGATCCTCGAAGAAAACGGTTTCGAGATCGAACTGGGAGTCGCAGGAATGCCCAGTGCCTGGACTGCACGTTGGTCGAACGGTACAGGTAAACCGGTGATCGCCATGGGATCTGATGTTGACGGGATCCCTCAGTCGAACCAAAAACCTGGAGTCGCCTACCGAGATCCTATCCTTTCGAATGGAAACAGAATGGCACCTGGACACGGTGAAGGACACAACTCAGGACAAGCCGTTAACATCGCGGCTGCTCTTTCCGTACAAGAGATCATGGAACGAGAAAATATCGATGGCACCCTGCTTATCTGGCCTGGGATCGCAGAAGAACAACTCGGATCCAAGGCATTCTTCGTACGAGATGGAGTTTTTGACGGTGTCGATGTCAACCTCTTTACTCATGTAAGTAGCAACTTCGGCATGGCATGGGGACAGGCAGGTGGAAATGCACTGATGTCAGTCCAATACCGCTTCACAGGAGAGACAGCTCATTCGGCAGGATCACCTTGGAGAGGCCGCTCCGCTCTCGATGCTGTCATGCTGATGGCGAACGCTTGGGAATTTAAAAGAGAACACGTGCGTCCCCCACAGCGCTCTCATTATATCATCGTTGAAGGAGGCGACCAGCCTAACGTAGTTCCTCAAACCGCGACCATCTGGTTTTACTTCAGAGAAGTCGATTATCAGCGTACTAAAGAACTTTACGATGCTGCCAACCTCATGGCTGAAGGCGCAACTTTGATGACAGGTACGGTGATCGACACCATTCAGACGGTCGGGTCGGCCTGGGGTCAACACATGAGTAAACCCGTGGCCGAAGCTACCTACGCCAATATCCAGACAGTCGGACTCCCGGAGTGGTCGGATGATGACATCCTCATGGCCACAGAGTTCCAAAAAGAACTCGGACAACCCGTGACCGGCCTGCCTACTGAAATCGGTGAGCTTGGTGGGCCCGTCGATCTCGCTTTATCGCTCGGTAGCGGTTCGGATGATATCGGAGATGTCTCTTGGAATATGCCCACAGTAACCCTGCGGTACCCAGCTAATATGCCTGGTGGCCCAGGACATAACTGGGCTAACGGAATCGCCATGGCCACTCCCGTCGCCCATAAGGGAAGCCTTGCCGGGGCTAAAGTTCAAGCCTTGACGTTACTCGACCTTTTCCTGGACGGGAAAACCGTCGACGCAGCTTGGGACTATTTCAATGACGTTCAAACTCCAGAACAAGAGTACATCCCATTTATTACTCCTGACGATAAGCCCGCGATTTTCCTGAATGAGAAAATTATGCAAGAGTGGCGGCCACAAATGAGACCTTACTATTACGACGCTAGTAAGTTCGATACTTACCAGGAACAACTCGGTATCGATTACCCAACTGTGAAAAGTAGACCGGTCACAGAAGATAACCGCTAGGAAGATTCAGTTAGGGTCTGAGAGGCTATTTCGCTCTCGGACCCTAAACATCCAATCTTTGAGTCAAACCTTCCGTACTACTATTACTCCGTATCGTTCTGCTCCGATCTCACTACAATCTATTCTCTCAAGGACTTCTTCCACTAATGCGATCATGCGCAAACTGTTTCCGCAAATAATGGTTAGTGGACACTCTTCCTGATAACGATACACGAAATTTTCGACCATCAGGTCAACTTCATGATGCCTGACACCATGAAGATCCAGAAAAATACCTGGCTGATTTTTCTTCCGTGTTATCCTCAAGTGGTCAGACATTACAAAATCAACTTTTCCCAGTCTAGATGTTAATCTGAGCTACCTGTCTCAGAGGATCTGGTAATTGCAAAAACTTTCTTTAGCCAACGGCCTCGTACTCCAGGAATTTCAGTTCTGAGGGTTCCCTTATGAACTAGCCCGCGTCCCAAAACATGATCTTTCCATTTTAAAGCAATGAAACCAGAATCACTAATCGAAACTGGAATATCCTCCCTTTCCAGAAGCTTCTTCCACTCTATTGCATCAAGACGATACGAAACTGAGGAAACATAATTTTCCAAGAATCGCAAAACGTCATTAGTAGGCCTCATTTCATCACGAAAGACTGGAGACATAGCTCTTAGGCCAACAGAAAGCACTCTGCATCTATCACCTTCAAACCAATCACTAGAAGGCCAATCACAGCAGTTATGAAGCCACAGGTCTTTGCCTCTTAACAACCACTGAAAATCAGACTCTAAATCAATTCCAACACTGACATGCCTTCGCATTCTCTCAATACCGTTTTTAGTCACTTCAATAGCATGATCAAGAGGCTTCTCCTCTCCAGGAAATAGGACAGATGCTCTGTCCCAGACTAAGCCTTTAGACTCAGACGTCTGCGCTCCAGTGCCTCGATGACGCAGACGGGCCATAAAAAATCCACCGGAATTAAGGTGGTGAGGATAAATCCTACAAGCTCTCTCTAAGCTTGGATCAAAAGATTTTCCTTCAAATGAAGTCAAACCAGAATCGTGTGGGACCTGCAGATCAATTTTTTCCAAATACACCGGCTCATCTTTCAAAACAGCATCGATGACTTCTTCATTTTCTTCAGGAGCAAAAGTACAAGTCGAATAGAGCACAACTCCCCCAGGGCGTGTCAGAGCGATTGCTTTTCTAAGCAATGCCTCCTGACGTCTAGGGACTGAATTACGGAATTTTACCGACTCCTTTACTCGCCGAGTGCTTTTACGTCGTAGAGTGCCTTCCGCAGAACAGGGTGCATCCACTAATACTCTGTCAAAAACAACTGTCTCAGGCAGTCTCAACCCGTCCCCAGAGACCACCATCACATTAGTGTGGGCCAAGCGATAAAGATTGCCCAACAACGCTTGTAGCCTACCCTCATTGCGATCGACTGCAACCAAGCAACCGCGGTCCTGCATCAAATCTGCAATTTGAGTAGTTTTCCCACCTGGTGCAGCACAAAGATCCAGAATATGCTCTCCTGGATTGGGTCGCAAGGCGAGAGCCGCCAATCCTGTAGATACCTGCTGAACATAAAAAAGACCCAACCAATGTTCTATCGTATCTGCCACATTGAATGGTCCATCAAGCACCCTGATAAACCTGGGGACTCCCTGTATTTCTTCCACCAAAAACCCTTGGTCTACTAGTCGGACTATCAAGTCCGAAGAGGATATCCTACCTGTTCTAACTCTTATAGTGGTGGGATCCCTAGATTGGATTGATTCCTGAAAAGCATTCCAATCAGGTATCACCTCGCGATAGCGTTCGAATAACATTTCTGCCAACAACTAATGTTTTCTGGATTGAAGAACCTGTGGCCAGGACCCACTACGATTCCCTCGAATGCGATAAACCATCAAACCTACAATCAACAAAGCTGCCAATGTAGGCCAATATGTATCCGCTTTTACTTGCCAATAGAAATGTGCTACCCCCAGTGTCGTCGCCAGATAAGCCAGTCTGTGAAGATTCTTCCAACGCTTACCCAACCGACGAATCCATCCCTTAGTGGAGGTGACCGCCAGTGGAATCAAGAGTACCCACGCTGTGAAGCCAATAGTGATGTATGGCCTCTCCAACACATCTTCTATGATAAACTCAAAATCTAAGGTCTGGTCCAACACGGCGTAGGTTAAAAAGTGCATTGTTAGATAGAAAAATCCGAATAAACCTAAGGGACGACGGATCTTGATCACCTCATTCCATCCTGTTATTCCCCTCAAAGGGGTTATCGACAGTGTCACCAACAAGAAAACAAGGGAAACATCACCCAAGCGATGTAAAACCTCTTCTATTGGATTTGCACCTAGCTGGTCAGTCAGCAATCTCCACACTAGCCATACTGCTGGAGTCATTCCTGCAAACCAGATGAAAAACCTGAGAAAAATCAAACGCAATCTTTTCTTTGATTGCAATCCAAAAGTCGAGTCAGTCACCAACTAATCAGTAATGAATTCGAAGATCCATACCCGAATACAGGCTTGCGACTTCGTCAGCGTATCCATTGAACATCAGAGTTGGCCTTCTTCGAAATTCCCCTATACGTCTCTCACGAGCCTGACTCCACCGGGGGTGAGGCACGTCGGGATTAACATTTGCGTAGAACCCATACTCTTGAGAGGCGGACCGTTTCCAGGTATTCGTGGGCATCTGTTCTAAAAAGCGCATACTAACGATCGACTTAATTCCCTTGAATCCATATTTCCAGGGCACTATCAATCTAATTGGAGCACCATTCTGATTGGGAAGAGTCGTACCATATACCCCCGTTACAAGCATAGTCAGAGGATGTTGAGCTTCGTCCAAACGCAGACCTTCGATATAAGGCCACCGCAGTACGCCATACCTTTGGCCAGGCATTTGCTCAACATCATTGAGAGTCTGGAACTCCACAAAACGCGCACTTCCAGAAGGTTTAGCTCTATCGATTACATTCTTCAAGGAAAACCCTTGCCAGGGAATCACCATTGACCAGGCCTCAACACACCGCATTCGGTAAACCCTATCTTCTATCTTCCCAGGTTTAATGAAATCTGCCAAGTCATAGGTGCCTGGGTTGTCACAGAGACCACCTACTTCAATAGTCCAAGGTCTAGGCTTTAAACTATGAGAGTTCCTGGCGGGATCAGACTTTCCTGTTCCAAATTCATAAAAATTATTATATGAAGTGACATCACCAAACGGAGTCAGTTCCTCATCGAGTTCAGAACGCACCTTGCTCCAGTCCTTCTGAAGAAATCTACGTTCTCTCAAACCCCCAAAATCGGAACTCCTCCATCCCAAAGAAGTGCTTGCTCCAATAGCTGCACTCTTGCCAATGAATTCACGACGATTAATGTACACATTTTCAGGGGTCATCTCAGACGACGGAATCTTTTTGGACTTACCGATCAGCATTTTAGCCTCCAGAAAGTATTTGACCCAACCAGTAACAAGATAACCCTTATGTCTGTGAATTTCACTGCTGAGATTACAGCAACTACATCACCGATCATCTCTCAATGAGAATCTAGTTATACGTCCTTCCGGTCCAACTAACCATCCGGCTTGGGGCGAAGCAAAACCAACAGCCCAATAAGTCTCTCTGGTAACTGGGATCCAGCTGTTACCTCCATCAAGTGACACGTCGCCACCATCTGGTCCAACCGCGAAAACGGTCTGCATCGACATACCAGGAACCTTGGAAGAACCATAGATCGGACCTAGTATCTCAGGCATTCCTGCCAGATCCCATGTTTTCCCGTAATCCAAGGACCGGGCCACGTTATCTGTCCGTAACGTATCATTGCCAATGAGCCCACCCATGGCGAGCATCTCTCCGTCGTTCAACACAGCAATTGTTGTCAACCCAGCCGAAGGTCCTCCAACAACTGGGGTTACTGTAGCTTGCCAGGTCTGTCCTCGATCCTCGGTATATAAAACCCTAGCATCTTCACCATTCCCTGTAGCCACCCAACCCCTAGAATGACCTTCAGTGGCCGCACAAGTTCCACTAGCCGCAAAACCACCTTCTCCAACCTGGGCTTTGGGTAGAGAAGAAGTGCCTATACGAGTCCATGATTCACCGCCGTCTTCAGTCCTTAGTATGAAAAGCTCCTCCTCAACAGCATCTCCGTAAGCAATCCCTACATTTTCATCCCAAAATGCCATGCAGTCCAAAAAACCTCCGGGATAGTCCATATTAAATTGAAGCCTCCATGAGCTTCCACCATCATCAGTCCTATAGATCTTGGACAAATCCCCAACCCCTGAACTTAAGAGATAGGCTGTTCGTGCATTAAACGCTTCGACATCTCGAAACTCTAGCGTCTCTCCTCCGGTTAAGGTGCGAGCTATCCAATTCAATCCACCATCAACGGTCAGCATGTAGGTTCCTTCGTGCCCACTAACCCAGACTGTGTCTTCATCAACAACGCTTACAGCCTGTAGAAGCACCTGAGTCTGACTGTCCTGTTTTTCAGAAGTAATGCGCACCCGAAGGGAATCGGGAACAAGGCCTCTAGAATCATCCTGAGAACACCCAGGGAAACTGGACAATAACATAGAGATGCATACCCAAAACCGAAATTTGAAACTCACTGGCCACTCCCAGAAGAAATTGACACTATTAATACAAAATTTAGATTTATTCACCATTAGATGTATCTTTAGTCCTATCAATACTGTTTAACAAGAGAGACCCTAGGGCGACCCATATAGATGAACCACCTCCGAACTTTATTATACTTACTTCCAACGGTGCTGATGTTGTCGGCCTGTTCCCAAGAAAACGGGACTGATGAACCAGCTAATGTCATCATATTTATTGCTGACGGAGCTGGCCTAGCACAATGGACCTTAGCCCATTTTGCCAATGAGAACTTGGCAGTTCGTCAAATGACCGTTACTGGCTTGGTGGATACTCGGGGTTCAAATCACGAAGTCAGCGGCAGCGCCCCTACAGCAACCGCATTAGCTACAGGGGTCCGTAGCGTGATGGGAGCGATTGGGGTTGGTCCAGATAGCCTTCCACGAGAATCGGTTCTAGAGGTAGCTCACCGACAAGGTTGGGGAACGGGGCTTATCACTACCACAACCATTACAGACGCAACACCAGCCTCATTTGCTACACATGTCCCTAGCAGAACACAGAGACTAGAAATTTTCAAGCAAATGATCAACTTGCCCGTTCATGTCCTATTAGGCGGTGGATCAAGAATGATCCAGATAATAGAAGCACAAGATTCACTGGGCCTGGAATCTATCATCCGAGATCGTTACAACTATGTAGAAACTCTAACAGGCCTTAAACTTCATTCCCAAGACTCGACTACTAGTAACATCTTGGGGCTGTTCTCTCCTGGAGAAATGGCCATGGCTATCCGAGGACGGTCACCAAATCTGGTTGAAATGACAAAGGCTGGGATTGATATTCTTCAGCGTTATCCGAAAGGTTTTTTTCTTCTCGTAGAGAATGAAGGGTCTGATACGTACGCTCACCGAAACCTCGACCGTGAGGTGTTGACCGCTGAGATGCTAGAATTCGACGAAGCTGTGGCTGTCGGGCTCTCTTTTCACCAACAGCATCCCGAAACTCTGGTCGTGGTTACTTCAGACCATGAAACCGGAGGAATAACTCTAAGAGGTGATGAAGAAAGAAATCTAATTTTAGAATACGCCACCACGAGTCATACAGCAGCTCTAGTCCCCCTCTTCGCCATTGGGCCTGGAGCAGAGAAATTGAGTGGCATCCACAGGAATGATGAAGTGGGAAGAATTCTTTTAGATTTGATCGACGGGTCTTCAAACTGACAGGCTACTCTTTGTTGCCTCACAAAAACTAACCTGAGGACCAATAATCAAGACACTGAAGGACACTCCACAGAGATTTCCAGTGGAGCTTAGACCTTGCGGGAACACCCCCTTTGGGTGGAAATTGCGGGAAACTAGATTCTAGGTTGTTAGTGAACTACCGGAGAGAATCACTATGGGAAAACTCACCAGAAGAGCTATGCTGGGAACATCCGGCGGAATAATCGCCGGAGGACTACTCAAAACACGTGCTGACGCCATCTCCTTCGTGGATGAAAGCAGCGAAAACGAAGTCGAATTTCAAGACCCCACAAAAGTCTTAGGGAGACTAACCAGTGAAGTGGGTCAAAGAGCTCCCGAGGAGCAACCTCGGCGACTTGTGAGAAACCCCAACGTATCACACTCGAGCTCTTCCAGGACACCACTGCACCGTCTAAACGGCATTATAACTCCAGCTGATCTTCACTTCGAACGGCACCATGCGGGTATACCCGCAATCGCCCCTGAACAATACGAGTTGTTGATTCATGGGATGGTTGACCGACCCATGAAATTCACCCTAAATGACCTGAAACGCTTCCCTTCTGTATCACGTTTATACTTCGTAGAATGCTCTGGCAATGGTGGGTCTGCATATAATAAAGAAGCATCCCGAGAAGTCGACCCGCAGCAGATGGATGGTTTGACAAGCACGAGTGAATGGACTGGAGTTCCTTTGGCCACACTCCTTCAGGAAGTGGGTGTACAGGAAGGTGCGAGCTGGTTATTAGCTGAGGGGGGAGACGCGGCACTGATGGCCAGAAGCGTACCCATAGAAAAGGCTTGGGACGATGCCATGATCGGTTACGGCCAGAATGGAGAAGCCATTAGGCCCGAACAGGGATATCCAGCTAGACTCCTCCTGCCAGGCTGGGAAGGAAACGCTTCAGTCAAGTGGATTCGTCGAATCGAAGTCAAAGATCGACCCACTATGACTAGAGATGAAACTTCCAAATACACTGATCCACTAAAAGACGGTACTGCCAGACAGTTCAGTTTTACTATTGATGCCAAATCAGCTATCACCTTCCCGGCCTACCCCTACACATTAACCGAACCTGGATGGTGGGAAATCCAGGGATTAGCATGGAGTGGCCGAGGACGCATAACCAAGGTTGACATCAGCACAGATGGGGGGGACACTTGGTTGGAATCTAAACTTCACGGCCCCGTACTATCTAAATGTCATACGCGATTCACACACCCATGGAATTGGGATGGACAAGAGACAATCCTGATGAGTAGAGCGACCGATGAAACAGGTTATGTACAGCCGGCACTAAGTACATTGATGGAAGCCAGAGGAGAAGGCACTTCCTACCATTACAACAGTATCAGACCTTGGAAAGTAGAGGAAAACGGAAGAGTTTACTTTGCTCAAGGAGACATCTCGTGACCATAAATTCTCTCAAGAACAGGACCGCTCGGAACCAGAAGGTTCTTAATTATGACATTCCGACAATCTTAATGATGTCTCTACTACTCGGCAGTGCTGGCTGTGTAAACGAAAATGCTGGATCGACCGAGAATCAATCGCAAACTCAGGCCGGCAGTAGCTTCAACCTGGGTACCACAGCCAGTGCTTCTGACATCGCCGCTTGGAATCTAGATATGGATCCTAGTGGATCTGGAGCTCCCGTTGGAAGTGGATCGGTAACTGAAGGAAAGGAGGTTTTTGACCTCAAGTGTGCAGTCTGCCACGGACCAGACGGTGGAGGCACTCCACTAGGAGACCAACTCGTAGGGCGTGAACCGCGCGAGGGATTCCCCTTTGGACAAGTCAGAGGTCAATACCGCCGCACCGTAGGAAATTATTGGCCTTACGCCACAACTCTTTTCGACTATATCATCCGTTCAATGCCCATGAATGCACCAGGGTCATTGTCAGCAGATGAAGTCTATGCCGCCTCTGCATATATCTTGTACATGAATGATATTGTTGATGCAGATGCGGTGATGGACAGAGAAAGCCTACCAAAAGTTGTGATGCCCGCGAGAGACCGATTTGTAATGGATAACCGAACAGGTGGTCCCCAGATACGCTAGTGGGAGCCCTGACCTGCGTTCCGTGACAGCTAATCTAACAAATTACCTAGGACTAGCGTCCTAGTACCCGTACGTTGTAAACTTCTTTATTGTCGAAAGAATACTAGGGTCGAGGTGTAGCATGAAATTACATCAAATTGGAAACAGTACCATACTAACCGCTATCATAAGCTTGCTCGCCCTGAGTGCCTGTGAAGACAGCATGGGGCCAGATGCCTATCAGAGGGAAAAACCCTTGGATAGCAACGAGTTTGTAATGGATATGGCTTTAGTTGCAGCTGATGCAGTACTAGAGGATATCGATGCGTGGGGTTCTGAGTTCGATTTCAGTATCGGCCTGGGTTTCGAGGCTGCAACTTCAGTAAACGATAAGAAACCCTCCAAAAAATTCCATCCATGTAAACCAGGCCACCACAAAATAGGATGGTCTTGTACAAGAGAAGTTAGCTTTTTTAATGAAGCAGGTAATAGTCAAACGGACTACGACAAATTGACCACGGCACGGGTGCACGCTGTTACAGATATCAGTGGAGATGTCTCCAGAGAAAGATGGAGCGCATTGGTCAACCGTGAGAGAGACATGACTATCACTGGCTTAGCTGGAGAAAATACTCATAGAACTATTAACGGCAGTGGCAACGTTGAGGTAAGTAGAAGTAAACACCTTAAGAACGGCATGGTCAGAGAATATGATATGACTGGTTCATTTACGAAAACGAATGTGGTCATGCCTGTCCGCGGAACTACTCCTCGCTACCCAATCTCAGGTACGATCACGCGGTCTATGCAAGCAACAGTAATTAACGGCAAGAAGGGTGACAGAGAGAAATCGGTGGAAATGACCATCACCTTTGATGGAGATTCTACAGCTAGCATGATCGTTAACGGTGAAGAATTAGAAATTGATCTTACAACTCGAAAAGGGAAAAACCCCCTTCGAAAGAAGAAAGGTGGTTGATTAAATAAAGATCAACTCCTTCTAAAGAAAAAAAGGGATGTTCGCTTAACTGGGTGAACATCCCTTTTTTTACACCTATAATATTCTTATTCGGGAGATGCTACCTCTCCCGCCTCTATTTGTGTCACTTGTATACCCGCATCTCTTGCACACAAGGATGAACTGGAGATGCTACCTTCTACAATCACTCGATCACCTACACCGAATTCTGCCAAATTACCGGTTAAGGCATATAAAATTCCGTCATCTGTCAAAAGTGCAGGCACTTCACACTCCGGCACATCATTCATAATTCTACCTTCTCGTGACACATTTCCATCTGGTCCAAGGACAAAGAATTCACTCGATAAAGCTATGGGTGCAAAATAAAAGTCAAAAACTATAAAAACATGTGCAAATGAAGGATCAGCCCATCCAGGAACTTCCACATCAACAGTCAATTCTCCCGTTTCTGTCGTCAAAGCTTGTCCGATCTCCTCAAAGCCAACTTGTGTAGCTCCTATCCCTATCCGAACAGGTGTAATCGCTGGCATCC
>DUCW01000066.1:1221-4790 GCA_012959595.1 Gemmatimonadota bacterium | reverse complement strand
AACCCTGAAAATACTATTTTTTCAATCAAGAGATTTATGGGTCGGAAGGGATCAGAGGTCACAGAAGAACAAAAACTTGTTCCCTACACTGTCTCCACTGATCCCAAAGGACTGGTAGAGGTCACTATACCTAATGGAGACAAAAGTCTTTCACCTCCCGAAATCTCGGCTATGATACTTCAAAAAATGCGCCAGACTGCCGAGGACTACCTAGGAAGCAAGGTTGACCAAGCCGTCCTAACCGTGCCAGCCTACTTTAATGATGCTCAACGGCAAGCCACTAAAGACGCCGGGAAAATTGCTGGGCTAGACGTTCTCCGTATCATTAATGAACCAACAGCGGCTGCCCTAGCATATGGACTGGACAAAGAAGTCGATGAAAAAATTGCAGTATTCGACTTGGGTGGTGGGACTTACGACATCTCAATCTTGGATTTAGGTGATGGAGTGTTCGAGGTCAAATCCACCAATGGAGATACTCACCTGGGTGGTGACGACTTCGATCAGAGAATCATCGATTGGTTAGTGACGGAATTTAAAAAAGACCAGGGTATAGACTTGTCCGAAGATGCTATGGCACTCCAACGGTTAAAGGAAGCAGCTGAAAAAGCCAAGATGGAATTGTCTTCCACTCAGCAAACGGACATTAATCTTCCTTTTATTACCGCCACACAAGATGGTCCAAAACATATGAGCTACAGTATGTCTCGTGCTAAATTTGAACAGTTAGCTGACGACCTCATTCAAAGAACCATACCTCCGATGGAGAAAGCACTTGAGGACGCTGGAATGGAAGCTTCGGAAATAGACCAAGTGATCCTTGTCGGTGGTTCGACTCGAATACCTAAGATCCAAGAAATAGTAGAAGGGGTTTTCGGCAAAGAACCCCACAAAGGAGTCAATCCTGACGAAGTGGTCGGCCTCGGTGCCTGCATACAAGGTGGGGTTTTAGCTGGCGACGTCACTGATGTCCTCCTCCTCGATGTGACACCACTTTCACTTGGAATAGAAACTCTTGGAAGTGTAATGACTACACTCATAACTCGGAACACCACGATCCCAACAGAGAAAACAGAAGTTTTTTCAACCGCAGAGAACAACCAAACAGTTGTAGAAATCCATGTCCTCCAGGGCGAAAGGAGCCTGGCCCTCGATAACAAAACGATTGGAAAATTCCAACTGACCGGCATCCCTTCAGCACCCAGAGGAGTGCCTCAAGTTCAAGTGACTTTCGACATTGATGCAAATGGGATCCTACACGTGTCCGCTAAAGATAACGCGACTGGGAAAGAGCAGAAAATTCGTATAGAATCCTCAAGTGGTTTGTCTGATTCAGAAATTGACAAAATGGTCAAAGACGCCGAGGCTCATGCTACTGAAGATGAAGACAAAAGAGAGCAGGTAGATACTCGTAATCAGCTAGATTCACTTGTTTATCAAGCAGAAAAAGACTCTGCAGAATGGGACGATCAGATTTCGGAAGAAACTAAACAAAACCTGGAGGAGGCTTTAGGATCAGCCAAGACTACTCTAAGCAATCCTGAGACCAACTCAAATGATCTGAACGCATCCCGCGACAAGTTGATGCAGGCTTTTAGTACAGCAGGACAGGAAAATTATCAATCACAAGCCGCTTCGGATGAGGAGGAAGAAGGCACACCCGAAGATCACGACGAACATGATGATGACGATGTCGTTGAGGCAGATTACGAAATAGTGGAATAAGACAAATCAAGAAATACCTTGAATTTAATTCTGCGTGACGAGTTACACGGGATGGGGACCATAACATCCCCATCCCGTGTCTAACCTAGATTGCTACCAAAGCTACCTTTTGTTAGGATTCTAATTGGACACACAAGTAACGACTAAATGGCGAGGAATTGACTGATGTACGATCCACTGAAGAATAAATTGAAAATTGCCCTAATTACAGGGTTTAGCTGTCTTTCAGGATTAGGGATAGCATCTGGGATCGGTTGGACTAATGTGCCATCCGGGAATCATCCAATCATCAGTAGCGAACCTCAGATCCCAACTCAAGCTGTACAACCAGCTCTGGATTTGAGTGATGCATTTGTAAACGTTGCTGAAACGGTGACACCCGCAGTGGTCCGAATTGAAGCACGCAAGCAAGTGACTGCCGACCGAAATCAAAATGCGAATCCTTTCTCTAATCCCTTTTTGCGTCGAGAAGAAAACCCTCAACCACAACCTGATCAAGTTGCAGGAGGAAGTGGTTTTATAATTTCGGATGATGGCTACATTCTGACCAACAATCATGTGGTTACTGATGCAACGAGCCTCACGGTATTCCTCCAAGACCGCAGATCATTTCCCGCAACCTTAGTCGGTCGAGATCCATTTACTGATGTTGCAGTCATCAAGATTGAGGCGGAAAACCTGACCAAACTTCATTTTGGAGACTCTGAAAAGCTCCGAGTTGGAGAATGGATAGTAGCTATTGGAAATCCTGGATTCGGAGGCACTAGCAGTCCTCTTGACTACACGGTAACCGTAGGCATAGTTAGTGCCATAGGACGCCCTCTTCAGCTACTCCAAAGAGAACTGGCCCGAGATGAAGAAACCGCAAACAATCGTGGTTTCGCAATAGAAGATTTCATCCAAACAGACGCCGTGATTAATCCTGGCAATTCAGGAGGACCAATGGTCAATCTGAAAGGACAGGTGGTAGGTATCAACTCAGCTATAGCAAGCAGGACGGGCTTCTATCAAGGCTACGGATTTGCGATTCCCATTGATCTCGCCCGTCGCGTAATGGAAGATCTGGTTGATTATGGCGTTGTGCGCCGAGCCTGGCTCGGGGTTGCCATGCGGCCTATCGACGCACTTTCAGCTGAAACTTATGGACTTCCTTCGGTTTCTGGAGTTGAACTAACTTTGATAACAGAAGACGGTCCGGCAGAAGGCTATGGTCTACAGCCTTATGACGTGATCACAGAGGTAGATGATGTTCCTATTGGACGAGTTGGACAACTACAACAAAATATCGCTATGAAAAGGCCTGGAGATGCTATAAGCGTCACAATTTATAGGAATGAACGTCCCAGGAACGTGAGAGTCGTCTTAGGCGAAGCACCATTACAGCCAAGAACAGAGACCGCTGAAGCATCTGGGCCCGTACGTGAAGAACGAATGGATGACAAACTAGGCCTAGCGATTGAAGATATGACCCAGGAAAGTGCCACAGCTTTCGGTTATGAGGATATCTCTGGAGCACTAATCACTCGAGTAGCAATAAACGGTCCGGCAGCCCGACGAGGAGTAAGACCAGGTTGGAAGGTCATAGAAATCAACAGGAAACCAATCCCAGATGCAGAAGAGGCCTATAGCATCCTACAGGACTTAAATGACGGAGAAATAGTCACTCTCCATGTAGCGGCACCGTCCGACAGCCGGCAAATAATACACATCCGAATCCCAGAGTAAACCTAAAGAACAGGGTCAAATCGAGAGGATTATCCCACTTTTGTGGATGCGTGAACTGCTATCCATTCTTGACGCTCTGTTGAAGGTATTTTCTAGCTCAGTTATCTTTCTTGGTTTCC
>DUCW01000066.1:0-1169 GCA_012959595.1 Gemmatimonadota bacterium | reverse complement strand
GGTAGACGCGCAGGATTTAGGATCCTGTGGCTTCGTGCCGTGGGGGTTCGAGTCCCCCCTTTCGCACTGTCACTTATTTTGACGGATAGAAACTAGGGTGCAGACAGATGGAAAATAATGGTTACTAAACAAGACGGGCTAGATCTCTCTATAGATCAAGGTGAAAACTGCAAAAGGACTATGAGGGTCAAAGTACCCTCTCACCGCGTAAACTCGGTGAGGTTAGCTATAGCAGAAAAGTTGGGGTCCAAGTTAAAACTTCCAGGATTCCGTAAAGGGCACGTTCCACTGCACGTGGTAGAGCAGCGCTTTGGTGACACTTTGAATAGGGAAGCCCTAGACGAACTAGTCCAAGCAACTTACACCGAGGCTTTACAGGAAACTGATCTTAATCCAATCTCAGAGGGACAAATCAGTGATGTCAACTACATACCTGGAGAAGAACTCACTTTCTCCGCCTCGTTCGATGTAAAGCCAGAGATGGAGATTTCAAGGGTTGGTGGATTTCAAATCAAACGACCAACTATAAACGTATCGGAATCTCAAATAGAAGAAGTTGTAGAACACCTGCGAAAACAAAACGGCGTTTGGATACCTCCCTCCTCAGAAAAACCAGAAAATGGAGATCTGGTGTCGGTCAAAATTGAAAATGCTACTGACAGCGAAAACGAGACCACCCAACCGTATGAGTTCATTCTAGGAAACAACCAGGCTCTGTCGGAGATCGAAGAAGGAATTAAATCGCTTACACCAGGAACATCCGACAGATTCGAGATAGAGTTTCCAGAAGAATTCCCCGACGAAGAACTTAGAGGTAAACTGCAGACTCTTAATATTACCCTAGACTCTCACAAAACACTTGAAATTCCTGACTTAGACGACCAGTTCGCTAACAGTCTTGGCGAATTTCGAGATCTAAAAGAACTTAAAGGTAAGATTGAAACCGATCTCAACAAAGAAGCCGAAGAAAGGAGGGACAACTTAGTGAGGAGTAGGCTACTCGATTCGATAATCGATGCCAACCCTTTTCCAGTACCAGAGTCAATGGTTGATCGTTACGTTCAATCACTTTTAGGAGATCCAAATGAAATTAGTAAAGAAAAGCTACTAGAGGCAATGGAAGAGATCGGGCCACAGGCAACACTAGTTGTGAAAAGAATGCTCCTGGT
>DUCW01000065.1 GCA_012959595.1 Gemmatimonadota bacterium | reverse complement strand
CTATTGGTGTCGGCCTTCCGGTCGAAACCCCGAGTGGAAATATGGTGATTGATATCGGTGGTGGAACTACAGAAATTGCTGTTATAGCACTATCGGGGATAGTTTCCAACACATCGATTCGGATTGGAGGAGATGCATTCGATGCTAACATCGTGACGTTTTTGAGGCAGAACTATAATCTTTTGATTGGCGAGCCAACGGCGGAGGCAATAAAGATTCAAATAGGATCTGCATTCGATGTCGGAGAGGAAAGAGGTATGGATGTTAAAGGTCGTGATTTGGTCAGTGGAATACCCAAAACTGTCCATGTGAAATCAAACGAAATAAGAGAGTGCTTACAGGAGCCAATACAACAAGTAGTGGGAGCAGTGAGAAGAGCTCTCGAGATCACTCCACCGGAACTTGCTAGTGATATTGTAGATCGAGGTATAGTCATGACGGGAGGAGGATCACTTATTAGGGGATTAGATAGGCTTCTGAGACATGAAACCAGTCTTCCTATTCATCTTGACGAGGAGCCTTTGAGTTGTGTAGTTCGTGGAGCCGGTAGGATTTTGGACAATCTAGAAAAATATCGTACCGTTCTTACTAGTTAGTCCTGAGGATTCAGAGTTATCTGGTAGTTCATTGCTTCCAAAGGTCTGGTGTTTGTGATGTATAGGCCGATACAAAAGAGAGAAAGATCCGGTCAAAGTAAGTTCTTTGCCCTTAGTAGTGTTTTTTTTTCTTTGTTGCTTCTTTATTTGCCCGCTGAGCTACAAGAAACCCCAGCTTACCTAATTAGAACTACTGTTTTAAAACCCTTCATACTGGCCCAAGAATATTTAGTCCAGAGGCGTGTTCATTCCATTGAGGTGGAAAGCTTACAAATCCGTGTGGATTCTTTACTGGTAGTAATAACCAGCCAGGCGACTCATAAGGAAGAAAATATGAGGATGAAGGATCTCTTAGGAGTTGCTGAGAAGATTCCATATGGACATACCTCGAGTAATATCATCAGGCCTGGGACTCCTGGATCGGAGGGCTTGTTTTTACTTGATGTCGGAAGTCGCCAGGGAGTGTCTGTTAACGCCCCGGTGGTTTTAGGCGAAGGCCTCTTAGGTATGGTGCAAGACGTCCAGAAATCGAGTGCTGTAGGAATAGACTGGACACATTTCCAATTTAGAGCCAGTGCTATGACTCGTGATGGATCCGTGTACGGGTTGGTACGGTCGGATCCGGGTGGATTTAGAGAAGCAGACAGGTTGTTGATAGATGGAATTCCTTTCCACCAGCAATTGAATTTCGGTACTGTGTTAGTGACAAGTGGATTGGGCGGGGTGTATCCTAGAGGAATTCCGATTGGGGAAGTGTTTGCTGAGGCGGAAAGTAGTTTAGGTTGGAGAAGGTCTTATTGGGTGACTCCTTTTGTCACTCCAGGTGAAGCGATACATGTAGTGATCATTTCTCCGGTAGAGGATGAATTGGATTATAAGGAGCTCTGGAATTTTGGAGTCGATTCTTCGGGCGGATCTGAGTCGAATGAGAGGGTTATCCTAACGGATTCTGTGGGTATGAACTGATGCAAGCACAAGCTGCCCCTCGAGTTTCCTGGACGCTCATCCTGTTTTTAGTGGTGCTCCATTTATTTTTGCGATTGACACTGGGTTATGGACATAGTGCACCGGATCTTTTTGTAGTGGCTCTGCTTCTTGCCACGAGAGAGGTGAGCTTGGGCACTGGGTCATTGTTGGGTTTACTGCTGGGAATACTTGAAGATGGGTTTTCAGTAGTGTCTTTTGGGGCTCACGCTTTTTCATTTTCGGTTCTTGGATTAGTGTCAGGTAGAATCAGAGACATTTTCGTAGGAGATTCGGCAATTTTCATGGCTGCTTATTTTTTCTTGGGGAAATTCCTGAGAGATTTACTATATTGGATAGCAGTTGGAGATCTGGCCAGAGATCCGTTCATAGATATTTTCTTACCCGATGCATTGCTAGCTGCCACATATGTGGGTTTAGTTGGAGTAGGTGTGTCTATGGTGAGTGAAACGACCTCAAGGAGAGTATGATGCGGACTGTCCATCCAAAAGTTCGAAAGGAAAGGGCTTTTTCCGCATTGATTTTTGGGTCACTGACTTTTGGTTTATTGCTGGTCCAAGCCTTCCGTGTTCAGATTTTGAGTTCTGGAGACTGGACGCTTCAATCAGATTCTAACCGACTACGCCCTGTAACAGTGTCAGCTCCCAGGGGAGCTATTTTTGATAGGAATGGTCTAGTAATGGTGGACAATGTTCCTGGATATTTGGTGAATGTTTTGAGGGATACACCGAAAGAAACAATCGAATCTCTTGAGGCATTGAGAACACACCTTGGATTGTCTGACGAGAAGATCGTTGAGCTCAAACAACGGGTACGCTTGTATGAGCCACTGATTGTCGATGTAGATGCTAGCTTTGAAGAAGTGGCGGTGATAGAAGAGCGCAAGTCGGACTTTCCCGGTGTGTTCATCGAAATGGTTCCGAAACGAAGGTATGTGGGGGGAGAAGCCATTTCCCATGCCTTGGGTTATGTAGGGGAAGTGAGTACTGAGGAGTTGGAGACAGAAATGTTCTCCAACTATGAAAGAGGGACTCTGGTTGGCAAGACGGGTGTAGAGTTGCAGTATGAAGGAGTATTGCAAGGAAGGAATGGAGTTCGGTATCTGGAAGTAGATGCCGTTGGACGGATAGTTGGATCAATGGTGGGAATACAAGAAGATACTGGAGATCCTGGAAAAGATATCGAATTGGCTTTAGATCTCGATCTAATGCGTTGGATCCATGAGATTTTCCCAGATTCTTTGCCGGGTGCTGTAGTGGCTCTCGATCCGACAGATGGAGGGGTCTTAGCACTCTATTCAGCTCCAACTTTCAATCCCAATAGTTTTGTCGGAGGTCTTAGTACCGAAGATTGGGAAAATATTGAGTCAGATCCAGGAAACCCCATGTTGAACAGAACAATCATGGGTCTCTATCCACCAGCATCGACTTGGAAATTAGCAGCGGCAGCAATAGCACTGGATTTGGGTGTAGTAGGACCACACGAGGTCATGCCAATACCATGTACGGGGAGCATGTCCTACGGTGGATTACAAAGAGGATGTTGGCTCTCTACCGGACATGGGTTTTTGGATCTGGCGGGAGCGATTGCTCATTCCTGTAACGTTTACTTCTACCAGTTGGGATTGAGGGTGGGTTTGGATCCTCTTTTGGAAGCAGGTAATCGAATAGGCTTCAACCAACAATGCGGTATAGATCTTCCCGGAGAGAGGAATGGAGTGTTTCCTGAAAGTCGGGATTTTTGGGAGCGTAGATTTGGTTATACACCGTTAAATGGAGAAGTTTTGAGCCTAGCAATAGGTCAGGGACCTAATTCACAGACACCCTTGAAGATGGCTCAGTTTTATCTGGCTATAGCCAGAGACGGAACGGCACCCACTCCACATATTTTTGGGGAACGTGTATCAACGACAGACGGATGGAGCCTGGATCTTTCTAGCGAAAGTATTGATCAGATTAGGGAGGGTTTGCGTGCTGTGACGGCACCTGGTGGAACAGCACATCTCACCGGTTCTCTCGAGCACTGGGAAGTGTTGGGAAAAACTGGAACTGCACAGAACGCATCAAGCAGAGGACAGGACCACGCTTGGTTCGCTGGGATGGTAGGCCCTTGGGGAAAGGAACCTGAAATCGTAGTCGTGGTGCTGGTTGAGTTCGGGGAAAGCGGTTCTTCCATTGCAGCACCAATAGCTGTGAAGACCGCAGATTATTATCTACGGAAAAAATATGGGATGTCCGTTGATACGATTCAAACTCTTGCCGAGCATCTCCAGGCAGGAAGACCAACTCCGTGGGCACGTTGGTAGGACTTGAATAGACTAATGGCATCTAGAATTTGGAAGGCATTCGCATTTTGGTCAGGTTCCCCACAGTTATTTCTAAGTGCTGCAGGTATGACGATGTTCGGGATTTTGATGATCTACTCTGCAGGTGTTCTAAACATACCTAGTGCTGTGAGTCAAAGTGCTTGGATCCGTCAGATAGCATGGTGGTTGCTAGCTTTATTAGCATTTTCTTTTATTCAGCGGATGCGTGTTCGGTGGCTTGAGTGGTTCGCCTATCCTTTATATGGATTGAGTTTTTTACTGTTAATCGTGACTCTTTTCTTTGGTACTGGATCTGGAACAGCTTCAGGAGTTAATAGTTTTCTTGACCTTGGATTCATCAGATTTCAACCTGCTGAAATAGCTAAAATGGCAACTGTACTAGCCCTGGCAAAATATATTTCGGGATACTCAGGTGATTTCCGCAGTTTACGTGCAGTAATTCTTCCTGCAACCCTCGTTTTCGGTCCTCTGCTTTTGGTGGTTTTGCAGCCTGACTTGGGAACGGCTCTATCTTTTATAGGTATTCTCTTCGCAATTTTGTTTTGGGCGGGCATTCCCATCGTACACTTAATTCTTCTTGCCAGTCCAGGATTGGCCTTGGTTTTGAGTTATGATGCCAGAATCTGGGCTGCTTATTTTGTTTTGTTAATCGGTTTTCTTTATTGGTACCGACACAGGTTGTTTTTTCTGGAATCACTGGTTGTGATGGTGGGCAATCTCATAGCAGGCACTATTTCCACACCTCTCTGGAACTCTTTGGCAGATTATCAAAAAAACCGAATACTGGTCTATTTGGATCCAAGTGTAGACCCTCGGGGTGCGGGTTATCATGTAATACAGTCCATGGTTGCGATAGGAAGCGGAGGAATGACGGGAAAGGGTTTCATGCAAGGGACTCAGAAGAGATTT
>DUCW01000064.1:822-4818 GCA_012959595.1 Gemmatimonadota bacterium | reverse complement strand
TCCAATACCAGCTCTACCACCTGCCTCAACTACATCATCAATGAAATCAGAAATTTCTTTGTGGATATACTGTGACTCGTCAAACCAACCTGGTGCTCTCCGGGCCGCCTTCGAATAAATCTCTTCGAACGGGGTAAAGGTGGCTAATTTAGCATCACCAAGAACGTCCGTCGTGGTGTAAAACAAATTTTCTGCCCAAGGTCCACCGTACGTAACCACGATAGTAGGAGTCGTTGCCATATTAGATTGAGCTACTAACTCGACAACATCACTGAAAAGTGGAACTCCGGGCAAATTATGCTCAGTTCCAGAATATCCATCCTGTGCCATGGTCATATTTAAACGAAGATCGAGACTTCCTTCTGTTGTAGGCATCAGTTGTAGTTCATGAGCGGCCTGGATGATCCATTGTCTCACCTCACGATTGCCTGCCCCATACATCTTTATCGTTTTGGTGTCGAAATAATCGGAATATCGTTTCAGCACGTCCCTGGCTTCCTTCTCCAGAAAAAACACCTTGACCAGTACTGTAAATTCTGGGTCCCAACATTCTACCTGCCCTGACCATATCCTCGTAGGTCAATACATCACTGGAACCAGTCTGAGGATCCCGAGCAGTTGTAACGCCATAAGCTAAATTAGCCGCGTAAGACCAAGTCTGAGAGCGATGTACGTTAAATGCTCCTCGCAGATGTGCATGTGTATCAACGAAACCAGGAACAATCGTCTTGCCAGAGACATCCAAAAGCTCTGTCCCATCAGGGATTGAGATACTCCCACTAGGGCCTATGCTTTCAATCCTATTGTCACGGATCAGTATATCGCCTTCTTCCAGAATCTCGTTTCCTTTCATCGTGATAATACGTGCACCAGTCAGTGCCACCAATCCATTAGGAATGTCTCTCTCAAACTCAATTTGGATCCTTGACTCTTCTGGCTTATAACGATCAACCTCAGAATCAACACCATCTTCTTTCTCATCCTCTTCTTCAGAGCCCCTAGCCACATCTAGACTGTCAGCAAACCTCCCACCTGCATCCAAGTCGTAGACGAAGTGTGCGTTCCCGAGTGCCCAATGCACTTCTTGGCCCGAATACCCCCACGCCGGGAACTGACCTCCTATATCTGTTAACTGGGAAACTGGAAAAGAAGCTCTATCTGGATCGGCCACCGAAATGGTTGGAGCATCAACTCCGACACCTCGAGGTACCGTCACGACATAAAGTTGATTTCCTACCTGAGCTAGGGCCTTGGGTTCCTCTGGTGACATTACAATCAGGCTAGCGGCAGGGCCAGGACCACTACCTCCATTGTTGGCTCCGCGAACTTGTACATGCTCCCTCCGATCGCTACCATCCCATCTCATCGAGATCAGACCAGTTCCAGTTTGGAATGCATAAATACGCTGCTGGCTCTTTGTAAAATGGGGTTTACGTAAACCAGAAACCTGAGAAATCAGACTCACACTACCACCTTGATCAGGCAACCAGACAAGATCCGAAGATCCCCCCTGGACATTTTGTGTCAGAGCTTCCTCATAAGTTCTACTGGGTGCACGAATAGCCACTATACGCCCACCATTGGGAGACCATACTGGCTCAGTGTAGAACGCTGGTTGATCTGTCAACCGCTCCAAGTCCGCCCCATTGGATCTGACCGAATAGAGATGGCCTCCTTCTTCTTGAGAGTAAGTTACAAATACAATCCTCTCACCATCAGGAGACCAAGCTGGCATAGATGTAACAGCGTCTGGTTGGGATAAACGCCTAGAATCACCACCAGGAGTGCTGGTTACATAAAGGTCGCCCATCACTGTAAACGCTATTTGTTCTCCATTTGGGGACGGTGCTATGTCTCTGACTTGTTTCGCAATAAAAGTTGGAGAATCTTCAACTGGATAATCAAAATCTACTTCTGGTCCCATAGGTACTTCCGCATTAACCCTGAAGGGAATTTCCGTCGGGTTAGAGCCGTCAACAGGCACCCGCCATAGTTTCCCGTCATAAAATGTGACTACTTCACGAGAATCAGGCGTAAAGCTCATTCCCGGATAGGCGTCACGAGCAGCTCTAGATTCTTGATCATCGCGCTGAACTGGGAAAGCCAACCAGCGTTCATCTCCATTGGTAAGGTCCCTGATACGTAAGCCAGTCTCCGATATATGTCGACTTCCGTAAACAAGCCACTGTCCATCGGGTGACAGAGTCGGTCGAAATGCACCCCCATAGCGACCCGACTGATTGCTGTTGGTTCCAGATTCACGGTCGTAGGTCCAAAGCTGGTAATCCCTCCCTGGAGAATTGTATTGCCAAGTTCCCGTTCTTCTTGCATACCAGATGTAACGCTCATTTGCACCGAAAGCCGCACCCATAGTGCGAGCATCGTCAGGCTCCTCTATCAACTGCACGCCAGTTCCACCTTTGCGATGGTACATCCAAAGCTTGCCTTGACCAGGATTTTGTTTAGTAGCAACGACATAATCTCCATCAGGAGTCCACTCAGGAGACTGATAAGAACTAGTTTCACCTCTTGTGATACGAGTGGTGTCGGAACCATCAAGTGAAATCGTCCAGACAGCATCTCCCCCGCTACGATCACTCACAAAAGCAATGGACTGTCCGTCAGGACTAAATCGGGGCTGGCCATCAAATGCCATCCCCTGGGTTACTGGTTCTGCAACACCACCCGAGAACGGCATCGTATAGAGATCCCCGAGGAAGTCAAAAACAATCATTTCCCCATCGGGGCTTACATCTAAAGAAATCCAAGATCCTTCAGTAAATGACCTCTTTAACATACGCTCGGGGGTCAGTGGTAATCCCTCCCTGAGAAGGTCTGTTTCTTCAATGTGCTCCTCTTCCTGTTGAGCATAGATAGCTATTGGCTGAAGTGTCGCAGCCAAAACCAACAGGAGCAGTGCAATCCCTAAACGGTCAAAGATCCGATTCATTTCCAAGTCCTTGTTCTAGGTTGTTCTATTCAATCCTACATCTATAATTCACAAGAATCATCAGATGGTTGTAATTCATATTTTCTCGGCTTTAGTTTCCTCACCTACAGGAATATACTCCTCTTAAGCACCCTGGCCGCAAGAAAACAGGCACTCAAAGATAGAATATTGATTGCCATTCGTGTGAAAAAAGGAAACTGAGAGTAGCTGATCTGCAGTTTCTTTGATAAAAGCAAGAAGAGGCCCATCAAAGTAAACCAAATGGTAAAAAAAACACTGCCAATTCTTAACTAATCCAATAGCCAGATCATGCAGAGCGCCACTAATTGCAAAGGCAATTAGCAGAGCAACGGACTTAGGCACCCAGCGCTGTAAGGGCACATAAACACCTTTCCCCAAATAGTAGCCCCAAATCGGATTCCAATGTCGCCAAAAATCAGCATTAGTACTAGCACCTGATGAGCGTTTTAGATTGTTCAATAAAGACCGATTATGACCTATCGGGACACCATTTCGCTTGAGTATATAATCTGACAGGTTCAAAACGTGCCTTATTTTAGTCAGTAGGTTATAGGCGGTTTGGCAACCTGATCTACCTCCAGTTTGAACACATCTGGGCGTGCATAATGCCCAACCACATCGAAATCAAACTTGCCCCTGGAAACCGCATCCATCTCAAGCTCCACAGTCAGGATTCCCGTCCTATCGTATAACGGACCTTCCAGGCATTCTCCAGCTGGATCATATATAGCGCTTCCTCCCCTACATAGGGTCTCAGGCCACGACTCCAGATCTCGTAGGATTTCCATATCCTCAAGTGCCCCTCCGCTATCGAATATGGGATACATCTCCTTAGTGACATATTGGTTGCATCCCAAGACAAAACATCTTCCTTCCAGAGCAATATGTTGGAGTGTGGCTTGCCATCGATCCCTAGCATCCGCTGTAGGAGCCAGATAAATATCGACTCCTTTCCCATACATCGTCATCCTTGCCATAGGCATGTAATTTTCCCAACAAATCAATCCTCCGACGCAACCGAAAGG
>DUCW01000064.1:0-763 GCA_012959595.1 Gemmatimonadota bacterium | reverse complement strand
ACCTTCACCCCAGATAAGACGTTCGGCAGCTGTCGGCTTTAACTTCCGATGTTTACCCAGAATCTGACCGTCTGGCGAAAAATATAGCAACGTGCAGAAAAGTGTTCCTCGACTATAGGTGGAATCTCGTTCGATCACTCCAACCACCAGATAAACTCCCGCCTTCTTCGCCGCTTCCGCCATCAATTTTGTATGTTTACCTGGTATGTCTATTGCAGAATCCCAGTAATTTTGCCAAATGGACCTCCCAACTTCAGTTCTACCTCCTACAGAAGTTCCGAAAGCAAGTCCCCATGGATATCCCCCCACGTAAGCTTCTGGGAATAAAACTAAATCCGCTCCTTCTTTCCCTGCTTCTGCAGTCAATCGGCATACCTCGGAAACCGCCCCTTCAGTATCGAACAATTTCGGAGAACACTGAACGACAGATACCACTGCGGTAGATTTTTCAGCCACGTTCACCTCGAGGTTTAACGACTACGATACACGACTACATCACCAACCATTAAAAGGCTACGACTACTTGTATTTTCAGGAATGTCTCTCAAAGTATGCCAAAAACTATTCGATGGTCCGTAGTCAAAATCAATTATGTCGATAGTTGGAATACCCACGTCAATCAACTTCAAGTGATCGTCAAGAACACGACTCGTCGAACCCATAGGAAAGTACCGGCCATAACCTAGATCGGAAGCTACGGTCCAAACCCTTTGTACCACCTGTGGAGCACTTTCTAGAGAATATGCTTCGACTGGAAAACTTG
>DUCW01000063.1 GCA_012959595.1 Gemmatimonadota bacterium | reverse complement strand
CATTGCAGGTGTTTGTGAGTGTGGCTGGTCATGTCAAAGATGAGTACTGTGCAGTAGTAAAACGTTTGGAAGAAACTGGTGGATTTCTTGGATACGAATTGAACTTGTCGTGTCCCAATGATGTCAAATTGGGAGGCCTTCCTTTCGCACTGGATCCAGAAGCTTTGCAGGGAGTCGTATCATCTGTTCGTGAATTGACTGATCGTCCTATTCTGGTGAAGTTGGCACCCAATGTTCCAGATATAGGTTTGATTGCCCGTGCGGCACAGGTGAGTGGAGCCGATGGGGTGACTTTGATCAATACAATTCCAGGATTGACGATTAATGTTCAGTCACAAAAAGCTGAATTAGGGGCTGGCCAAGGCGGGATTTCTGGTCCTGCACTTCGTGCTGTGGGTGTATATGCAGTACATTGTGCCCGGCAACAAACTACGATCCCCTTGGTCGGTGTTGGGGGTATTATGAACGAATACGACGCTATTCAGTATCTATTGGCCGGGGCTTCTTTAGTGCAGGTTGGTACAGCTACATTTGCTAATCCAAGGGCAGCACAGGGGATAGCTCGTGGAATAGTAAAATTCTGTGAAAACCAAGGGGTCGATTCCATTGCAGATTTGATTGGAGCGTATGCCGATGAGATGGACGATAGAGGTTAATTTAAAAGGAGTCGATTGAGTAGTGGAACGGACAAGAGTGATAATAGCTTTAGATTTTCCAAATGCTCAAGAAGCTTTGTCGCTGGTGGACACAATTGGAGAAGAGGGTGATTTCTACAAGGTCGGTCTTGAGTTGTTCACACACGAAGGGCCGAGTGTTGTAGAAGCTTTAAAGGAAAAAGGGAAAAGCATCTTTTTGGATTTGAAGCTATACGATATTCCTAATACCGTAGCAGGAGCTGTGAGATCTGCAGTTGATTTAGGAGTTGACCTGCTAACACTCCACACGGTTGGTGGAGAGACTATGATGGCAGCAGCAGCAGAGGCGTCGGCAGGCTCCGTCTCACTTTTGGGAGTGACAGTCCTAACTTCGATGACAGCCGAAGAGGTAGGAAGTATATGGGATCGGCCAGTAGAGTCGCTCCAGAAAGAAATTTTGAGGTTAGGACACCAGGCCAAGAAAACGGGCTTATCGGGAGTAGTTGCCTCACCATGGGAAGCAAAGATGCTGAAGACCTCATTGGGCAAAGGATTCCTGGTGGTGACACCAGGAATCCGTTTTGCTGGTCAGGATACTCACGATCAAGCGAGAGTCTCCACTCCTTTGGGGGCTGTGAAAGCAGGGGCAGATTATTTAGTAGTAGGTCGATCAATCACGCAATCAGAGAATCCTTCCAATACACTTCATCAATTAAATGAAGACATTTCTCGGAAAGCATGAATGTCTTTAAATAGTTCTTAGAGAAATTTCTATGAGCCTACAACTTTACGATACTTTGACTCGATCCTTGAAGGAATTCGAACCTTCAGACCCTCCGGCTGTCTTCTTATATGCGTGTGGCCCCACCGTATATGACCATGCCCATATTGGTAACTATCGAAGTTTTTTGGTCTATGATTTATTGCATCGATATTTGGTTTGGTCTGGGTACAAAGTTCGTTTTGTGATGAATCTCACGGATGTTGATGACAAGACGATTTTAAGAGCTTCCGAAGCTGATCAGACTATAAAAGAATATACGGGACCTTTTGGTGAACAGATCTTAGAGGATGCTGAAAATTTGGGGATACTTCCCGCTGAGGTGTATCCTCTAGCAACAGATTATATAGAGGAAATGATCGTCTGGACTAAACGTCTTATCGAAAATGGAACAGCCTATTCGACTACAGATGGTTCGGTGTATTTTTCAATAGCATCATTTTCTGAGTATGGTCGTTTAAAAGGTTTGGATCTCGAGACTAGTCATGCGGTATCTAGGGTAGACTCAGACGAGTATGAGAAAGAAAATGTTAGGGACTTCGTTCTCTGGAAAGCTGCAAAATCGATCGATGAAAAGGTGGGGGCTTCTTGGGATTCACCTTGGGGTCGAGGTAGACCTGGTTGGCACTTGGAGTGCTCTGTGATGAGTATCAAAGAGCTTGGAGAAACGCTTGACATTCATATGGGTGGTGAGGATTTGGTATTTCCTCACCATGAAAATGAAATTGCACAATCTGAAGCCGTTACAGGTAAACCTTTCGTACGACATTGGGTTCACGTCAAACACTTGATCGTTGAAGGCCACAAAATGTCTAAATCACTCGGCAATACAATAACGGTCCGTCAACTTTTGGAAGAGGGATTTGAGCCAGCGGCTATTCGCCATCAGCTCTTAAGTGCACAGTATCGGAAGGAGCTCAATTTCACGAGAAAAGATCTTGGTGCATCTGCATCAGCTGTTCAGAGGATTGTTGATTTTGAGGCACGGCTTAATTCACTCAAGGGGCTTTCTATCGATGGAGAAGGGCCCTTAAGTTATATATCCCTGGAAGCCATCAAAGAATTCCAGGGAGTGATGGACGATGATTTGAATTCTGCCGAGGCCTTGGCTGTTCTTTTCGTTTTTATCAATAGGGCTAACGGTGAACTGGACTCAACTTCAGGGGTATCCCAAAAGGATGCTGAGAAGGCACTGGAAACATTGAGATCTATGGATATGGTCCTCGGTCTGCTTGCTGTAGCAAGAGAGAGCCGTCGTGTAGATCCTTCAATGGAAAAGTGGGTAGAGTCACTTGTAGCTGAAAGGGCTACAGCACGACAGAATGGCGATTTCGAAAGAGCGGATCAAATTCGGGATGAACTGATTTCTCAAGGGATCGTCTTAGAGGATTCCGATGAAGAGACTAGATGGAAAAAATCTGGTCACTAAGACTAAAATGAATAGGAGGAACTTGATGTCGAATTCACCGAAAACGGCAAATTGGTTAATCAAACAGCTCTGTCTCGGTTTGGTGCCACTAATCCTGTTGTCGAGTTGTGATGACGGAGGAAATGTACTCACGGTTAACTCGAATGAGCTGCTCTCGCCCGCGGGTAAAAGCAGTGGCGAACCGTTTCTGACGACTTCAGGAGAAGAAGTTTTTATGAGTTGGCTGGAGGCAAAAGGCGAAGCTGAACATCAACTCAAGTTTTCGAAGTTAGAGAGAGATGGCTGGTCGGAACCCAAGGTCATCACTGAAGGGACTAACTTTTTTGTCAATTGGGCTGATTTCCCGTCCATACAATCTGGTCCCGACGGTACTTTGTGGGCACACTGGTTGCAGGGTGGGACACAGGGCGGATACGACTATGGTGTGAGGGTAGTAAAATCCAGTGATGGTGGAGAAACTTGGTCGGAACCTTGGACACCTCACGATGATGGCACGGCAACCGAGCACGGCTTTGTTAGTATGATGTCATTAGGGGAGACAATGGGCCTGGTATGGTTGGATGGACGTCAATTCGCAGCAGCGGAAAAAGATGACTCGATAGAGAGGGAAATGACACTCAGGTTTAGAGAGGTGGGAGTTGATGGAACTCCTGGAATTGAGACTTTAGTGGATGGGAGGGTCTGCGACTGTTGCCAGACAGACGCTGCCATGACACCGCAAGGTCCTGTAGTAGTTTACAGAGATCGCACTGAAGAGGAAATTCGGGATATCTATATCACTCGTTTGGTAGCTGGGAATTGGACTGCTGGCGAACCTGTGCATCAAGATAATTGGAATATAGGAGGATGTCCCGTGAACGGGCCTTCAGTGGCTATGGCGGGGAACGAGTTGTATGTCGCGTGGTTCACAGGTGCGGAAGACCAGCCTAGAGTGAAATTAGCGACTTCTCTAGATATGGGGGAAACCTTCAATAGCCCTGTGGTCATCGATGATGGCAATCCTGCAGGAAGAGTTGCTGTGGTGGGACTCTCTACTGGTGAAGCTCTGGTATCTTGGCTGGAACGTACAGGAGGTGAAGGGGCCGAAGTAAGAATGCGAAGAGTTGGTTCCACTGGTGAGGTATCGGAGAGTGTATCCCTAACAACAACAACTTCAGGTCGTGCAACGGGGTTTCCCCAGTTAGTACAAGATCCAGACGGATCATTATTGGTGGCCTGGACAGATGTTTCGGAAGAATCGCAACAAGTGAGAGTAGCGAGGGTAGAAATTGAAAACTAGAAATCTGAACTTGAATAAAAGTATCTATATAGTCCCGATCATTTCACTGATCGGAGTTCTGTATTCTTGCAATCCAGAGGGTCAGGAGATTCAGAGTTCATATGTAGAGGAGGGAATGTCTTCTGGTGTTGAAGATTATGCAGACCTCACGCCAGAAGAATTGGTGGAGAAATTCGGCCTTCGTGAATCTGAGATCCCAGTACGTGACATGGCTGGCTGGACTCCACTACAAACGGTGGTAGTCGAGATGCCAGGCAACGAACCCTGGGGAGACCGATTCGAGCGATTGGAATTCTTACAGGCGATTGCACCGGAAGTACAGTTTATTCCTGTAAAGAATCTTACGGACGCGATAGAGAAAGGTGTCCTGGAAGACGCACAGGCTACGATAGGTCTCTATGGCCGTGTCCGGATCGTCGAGATGCTCCTCCTGGACGTTGGCGATGTCGCGCAGGATCCGCCTACGTTCTTCGCCTTCCTCGACGAGGGGCAGGGCACGCTGCAGGGTCTGCAACAGATCGTTGAATCGACCCGTCCGCTTGTAGAGCGCCTCCAGCGCGGAGAGGGATTCGATGGACTCGGGATCCTCGGCGACGACGCGGTCGATGCCCAGTTGCGCCGCGATGGCCTCTGCCGTGCCGCGGTTGTCGCCGGTGATCATCGCCACTTCGAGGTTGAGGTCATGCAGCCGCGC
>DUCW01000062.1 GCA_012959595.1 Gemmatimonadota bacterium | reverse complement strand
ATTATTATTTTTTTTCTTTAGTATAGGCGATGATAGCACAACATAATCCTTACCAAAAAGCAAATCAACAGTCTTTTGTTGTAAAAAATGGTTTACTTTCTTTTTATTAATATAAAAACTCGGAAGAATGATAGAATCTGCATTTTTTGCCCACTCATCTACATTATCTACAATTACCTAAACGCCACAGGAAATGCAAATAATACTGGCAGATCTGCTGAGGACAAAAGTTTGAAATTTCCTGATCGACTGCTCATTTCTCAAATTATTCCCGCTCTGGACAATAAATATTGAAACATTTTTAAGACAAATTGTAAAATTGGTGTATTTCTATGATAAACATACGTACGTAGTTTCAAGTAGGTACTAGGAACTATACGTATGTAGTTCCTAAATAGTGACCAACATGACCAACATTGGATCCAACGTCCAACCAGACATAAAATTCGACTTGGAACAAATAGAGTATTTTTTAACGTTTGTTGTAGCCACGGGTTGTAGCGTAGCGTAGGCAGCAGATGGCAGAAAGTTTGTTTAGGAAATTGATGCCTACTTGCTCTATTTCAATCCTAAACTAAATAAGTAGAACGTGGGAGTCTCTCCTCTCAAAAAGTAAGTTGACGGTAAAGTTTTATTTTAATGTTTGGAGCAGGTACAGGGCTTATTTTTATACTACGATGGTTCTGGTGGCGTATAAACAGCTGGACTGAAATAGCAGCCATGACTATTTCCTTCTTTACTGCTCTATACTTCGGGTTCGCACACACTCAACTTGGATTCCAAGCTTGGAGTCCATCCACTACTCTTGTAGTCAGTGTGGCTATAACTACTGCTGGATGGCTAACCGTTACGTTGCTTACAGCACCTGAAGATATCGAAACCTTAAGGAACTTCTACCGAAAAATTAGACCTCTAGGCTCAGGATGGAATCCCGTACTCGGAGACAGCGAAAAAGAAACCTTTAGCACTCATGAAGACTCGGAACTCACGGCCAGCCTGCTCTCTTGGTTCCTTGGTTGTGTATTGATCTACAGTTGTATGTTTGGAACTGGCTTCCTGATATACGGACATCGTACAACTGGATTGATTTGTATATTGATAGCAGGGTTGTCTGGATGGAGAATCCTAAAACTCCTTCCACGAATAGGCTTACTTCGTTAAGTATCTTGAAGAAATCAATATCAGAAAAGATATTTGGATAGATCTAGATGTCCGACTTTTATATTAGAGAAAGAAACGAAAGGATAAACCACACCTTGTCGACAAAGCTTAAACTTAGAATTCAAAGGCCAAACGATGTCTGGTAATCCCTATGGAGCACAATCTACTGTTGATCTCAAAGAAGGATCTACAACCTTCTATAGACTCAACAAGATGGATGCATTGGGGATCATGGACCTTGATCGACTTCCCTTCTCCATAAGGATTCTACTGGAAAATGTGTTGAGGAATTCTGTGGGCAAGCACGTCACTGAATCTCATGTAGATGCGGTGGCTAATTGGAATCCCGTCAAGGTCGGAGCTGACGTGCCCTTCATGCCAAGCCGAGTCATCTTACAAGACTTCACTGGAGTGCCTGCAGTAGTAGACCTGGCTGCGATGAGGGATGGACTGAAATCTCTGGGTGGAGACCCTCGCCGTATAAACCCGGTGGTTCCAGTAGATTTAGTCATCGACCATTCTGTCCAAGTAGATTTCTTTGGTAGCCCTGAAGCATATAGAAAGAACGTAGAAAGGGAATTTCAACGTAATAGAGAAAGATATACCTTGCTCAGGTGGGCACAGAATTCTTTCAGAGATTTCAGAGTTGTTCCTCCTGGAACAGGAATAGTCCATCAGGTAAATCTTGAATATCTAGCGTCCGTAGTCCAAAGAAGGAAAGATGCAACCGGAACCCAGTTGGCCTTTCCCGATACAGTCGTTGGAACCGATTCTCACACTACGATGATCAATGGACTGGGAGTCGTTGGTTGGGGCGTCGGGGGCATTGAAGCTGAAGCCGTCCTCACAGGACAACCCTATCATATGCTTTTACCTGAAGTAGTCGGGGTAAAATTTTCTGGAGAACTTCCCGAAGGATCTACCGCTACAGATCTCGTCCTCCACGTAGTGCAGATGCTTCGGGAACATGGAGTAGTTGGTAGTTTCGTAGAATATTTTGGTCCAGGGCTATCCAAGCTAAGTCTTCCTGACCGGGCGACTCTAGCCAATATGGCACCCGAGTATGGAGCTACGGTAGGATTCTTTCCCGTCGACCAGGAAACCATCTCTTATCTGAGGGGTTCTGGCAGACCTGAACATCTTATCGAACGGGTAGAGATAATCTCCAAGGAACAAGGTCTTTTCCGGACAGATGAAACTCCGGACCCTTCATATACTCACGTATTACATATGGATCTATCTACCGTTGAGCCTAGCGTCGCTGGTCCAAAAAGACCTCAAGATCGTATCGCACTGAACGACCTTCCGGACACATTTAAAGCTGTACTTCCAGATTTGGTTCCTGCTGGTTTCGAATATGAACCACAACAAAAGCGAAAAGCTACGGTAACACTTAGTGGAGAAAACTGTGACATCGGAGATGGTGAAATCGTTATCGCTGCTATTACCAGTTGCACTAACACTTCCAATCCTTCTGTTATGATTGGCGCAGGATTGTTAGCAAAAAAAGCTGTCGAACTCGGACTCCAAATAAAGCCTTGGGTCAAGTCGAGCATGGCACCTGGATCTAAAGTTGTGACTGATTACCTAGAAGCATCTGGTCTCATGAAATACTTGGAAGAATTACAATTTGGCGTAGTCGGTTATGGGTGTACGACCTGTATCGGAAACTCAGGCACACTTCCTGAATCGATAGGTGAAGCTATTGAAGAGAATGGACTGGTTGTTGCAGCTGTTCTTTCTGGAAATCGTAATTTCGAAGCACGTATCCATTCTGATATTCGTGCAAATTTTCTGGCATCTCCCATGCTGGTAGTAGCATACGCACTAGTAGGAAACGTCCACATTAATTGGGAGACCGAACCTATCGGCAATGATCCTGAAGGATCTCCTGTTTTCCTTCGAGATATCTGGCCTAGTTCTACTTTAATCCATAAAACCCTCAAAGAGGCCCTTGATCCGAGTATGTACAAGGAGCGTTACGCCGAAGTATTCGAAGGAAATGACCTGTGGAAAGAACTTCCACTTCCAACTGGAGACAAAGACCTTTACGACTGGGATGACACATCTACCTACATACGAAATCCTCCATTCTTCGAGGGAATGTCACTCGAGGTTCCTATCCCCAGTGACATTTCAGGAGCTAGAGTCCTCGGTATATTTGGGCACACAACTACCACAGACCACATTTCACCAGCAGGTGCCATCCCTAAAAGTGAACCCGCTGGACAATATCTAAGGTCAAATGGGGTAGAACCAAAGGAATTCAACACTTTTGGATCTCGACGCGGTAGTCACGAAGTCATGGTAAGAGGGACTTTCGGAAACATCCGGATCCGGAATTTGCTATTAGAGGACCAGGAAGGTGGCCGAACACTGCACATTCCCAGTGGGGAAGAAACCTCTATCTACGAAGCTGCGATGAAATATCAGTCAGAAAGAACACCTCTAGTAATCCTCGCAGGTCGAGAATATGGAACGGGAAGCTCAAGAGATTGGGCGGCCAAAGGGACTTCTCTCTTAGGCGTCAAAGCAGTGATAGCTGAAAGCTATGAAAGGATACATAGAAGTAATTTGGTAGGGATGGGGGTATTACCTCTGCAATTCGAGGATCAAATCACCCCAGAAATTCTCGGTCTTTCTGGGAAAGAGATCTACAGCATTTCAGGTATCTCCGAAGGCCTTTATCCCAGTAAATTCCTGACAGTTACAGCCCAAAAAGAAGACGGAAAGCAAATAGAGTTTAACACTATCGCCAGACTAGATTCCGAAGCAGACGTAGAATATTACCAAAATGGTGGTATTCTGCAGACGGTCCTCCGTAACATGGCGTCGGAAAAAGTCTAAAATCCTTTTCACCCACAGGAAGAGAACTTCCGTTCAATATTTCGGCATGGAAAACTGTTCTTCTGGCTTCCTCATGGACACCGGTGGCCTTAACACCTCGGACAGTACTATTGCTCTCTGTAGCTGTTTGATCTCTCCACCAAGCAAGTCAGGCAAGAGACGATCATCTGGGTCCTCCACAGGAGTCAACGGATGGTTTTTACCTCCCATATTAGTAGCATCCACATAGAGGGCCGCCTCTTCACCGGTCGAACCTAATTCTCCACCCTCCTCAGAAACATGCCTGGGGGCTTCCCGGTCTCGATTAGATCTCTTAGAGAAACGACTCAATTGTACCGTCTCTGGTTCCTCCTCCAAGCCGACCAAAGGTGGATCTATCTCCCAAGGCTCTGACCAATTATCCGGTTCACCAAAATAGTTCTGCACTTCGGTCACCAAGTCCATTTGTTCCCTGCGGGCCTGAGCAAGTTGCATTTTTTCTCTTTTTTCTAATCTTTGGGATCTTTGGTCTGGAATGATATCTACATCTACAGTTGCTTGTCGCTTTTTCAAGCTACGGAACTGGTTGATGATCCAAAAACCAATTAGGCCTGTCCAAAATAGGTCGGCAAGGAATTCCATTAATTTCTTCCCAGTTTACGCCAACGGCTCTGTATCTTTTTCCTCACCAGTCGCGATAGATCTACGCATTTCAGTATCGGACTGTACATTGTTGTACCGAACGTAGTCCATAACACCCATATGTCCCAGCCGAAATGCTTCTGCCAGTGCCGCTGGTACCTCAGCCTCGGCTTTCACCAGTTCAGCTCTCATTTCTTCAACCCTAGC
>DUCW01000061.1:11226-29006 GCA_012959595.1 Gemmatimonadota bacterium | reverse complement strand
TTGTAACTAAACGTGGAGGAGGAGAACGTGCAGTTTCTGAAGCTTGTTTACATATATTGGAAAAATTTTTCGAACCATTTAATCCTAAAAAATTTTCGGGATCTGGAATAAAAGTTTCCGGAGAATGGAATGGATGATATCAAAAAATTTTCTCAAAATTTCAATTGAGTATAGAGAATTATCTAAATTTTATTTTACCAAATATGTTAACAAGATACTTGAGTTAATCAAAGAAATTTCGGAAGTTTTAGTGGGGGTGATAGAAGATGGGACAGGGACACGTGCTAGACTCGGTACCTTTGCCGTGGCGGGGAAGAGTGGGACAACTAGAGCATGGTCAAACGGGAGTTATGAGGAAGGAGCGTACTTGTCCTCATTCGTGGGCTTCTTCCCAGCGGAAGATCCTCAAATGGTGATCTTAGTAAAGCTTGATCGACCAGAAGGAGCTTATTACGGTGGTGCGACTGCTGCTCCTGTAATCCGTGCAACTATGACTGATATTCTGGCTTCTCCGAAGCAGCTTCTAGATTGGACGTCTCTAGCTAATGAACAGATTTCTCCGGAAATCCTAAGTCGCGAATCGCCAGTCAGATTGGCATCTAATATCAGTGAAGCGACACCGCTAATTGATATCACTGTAGCATCCCAAGTTGGTTTTACCAGTAGGTCTGATAAAACGGTGACAATGCCAGATGTACGCGGACTGACGTCGAGGTCCGCTGCTGGCATGATTCACGAGCTAGGATTGAGAATTCAGTGGTCAGGGACTGGGAGGATACTAGAAACAAATCCTGAAGCAGGCTCGGTGGTTCTGGTAGGAGACACAGTGAGTTTGGTGTCCAGAAGGAGCAATGGAGATGGCTAAGACACTGACTTCATTGGTGTCTCTACGGGAACTCCTGGAATCGGCGAAGCTATTAGATCAGGTACACGGTGACATCGAAACATTAATAGTCTCAGGTATCAGTCAGGATTCGCGAACAGTGAAGGAAGGAGACTTATTTCTTGCCTGGAAAGGGTCAGATTACGATGCACATGATTTTTTGGATTCTGTAACTCGATCGGGAGCTACTGCTGCTATAGTAGAGAAATGGGTTCCAGATCTGGAGATACCTCAATTGCAGGTTTCAGACGGTCGGTTAGCAGCAGCTCTGACAGCAGATCTGTTCTTTGAGTCTGCCTGGGAAGATTTGTTCGTCGCGGCAGTGACTGGGACCAACGGCAAGACGACTACAGCACTGCTCTCACGCCATCTTCTTCAAGGACAAAATCCTGCAGTTGCTCTGGGTACAGTAGGATTGGTGCAGAGTGATGGATCAGTTCAAGGAGAGTCGGATCAGCTAACGACTCCTGGTCCGGTGGCGATCTCTTGCTTGCTAAAAAATCTCCTCGAGAGTGGTACGAGGTCAGTTGTTATGGAAGCATCCTCGCATGCCTTGGCACAGGGCCGACTAGCAGGGATAAAATTCAACAGTGTGATCTATACGAATCTTAGTGGTGATCATCTCGATTATCATGCAGATATGGATGATTATTTCGAAGCCAAAGCTAACCTCCTGAATTTACTCAAAGATGGTGGTGTTGCCATCATTAATGCTGATGATTCCTCTTGGAGAAAATTAGATACAACTCGGTTTTCTACTTTCAGTTACGGGCTTGTCGAACCAGCTGATCTCACTGGACATATTGTGGAAATGGATCTAGACAAGACTGTTCTAGAAATAAATATGGGGACAGAAACCGAAGTCATTATCCTGCCACTGAGTGGCCGGTTCAATGTTGATAATTGTCTTGCGGCAGTATCATTAGCCACGGTTGCAGGGATGAAGTTACGTGAGATAGCCGATCGTTTGAGTACTGCTCCCCAAATCCCAGGTCGTCTCGAGATTGTAGTACGGGAACCCTTCTTGGTAATAATTGATTTTGCCCATACCAGTGCAGCTCTAGAAAATATCATAGATACAGTCGGAGCACTCACCACTGGTCGTCTGATTGTTGTCTTTGGAGCTGGCGGTGATAGGGATCGTTCGAAGAGGCCCGAGATGGGAAAGGTAGTGTCTGACCGTGCGGATTTGACCATAGTAACCTCAGATAACCCACGCTCAGAGAATCCGGATTCCATAATTGATGATGTAATTGATGGAATGCCAGTGACAAATGTATGGAGAATAAGTGATCGCAGATCTGCAATTGAACGAGCTCTTTCTGAAGCTCGACCAGGAGATTGTGTTCTCTTGGCAGGGAAAGGTCACGAACGTTTTCAAATTGTCGGCCAGCACCAGCATCCGTTCAATGAGCGTGCAATCATTTTGGAAAGTCTGGAAGTGTCAGGAGGTGCTGGTTGACAGATTTACAATTTTGGAATGATACGCGAATCCATGAAGCTCTGAACCTGATGTCCGAGAATATAACAGAGACTTCGTTTTCCGGAATCTCGACGGACAGTCGTTCTGTCAGAGAAGGAGAAGTATTTGTTGCATTGATAGGCGGAAATTTTGATGGTCATGATTTTGTATTAAGTGCTGTAGAACAGGGGGCTGGGGGTGTAGTAGTATCATGTTCAGTGAATATAGAAGAGGGGAGAATTCCCGTTTATCATGTGGAAGATACCCTTGAAGCTTTGGGAAATCTAGCAAGATACCGTAGGAGAGAGTTGGACATCACTGTGGTAGCGATAACTGGCTCAAGTGGTAAGACTGGAACTAAAGATTTGACTCAAGCAGCTATAGAGCCTTGTTATGAGTCTCACTGCACCGTTGGAAATCAGAACAATAGAATTGGAGTCCCTCTAACATTACTTTCGGCACCTGAAAACACTCAAGTTGTAGTGTTGGAGATAGGCACCAGCGAACCAGGTGAAATCGAGGTGTTAACCCAAATTGCCGAACCTCACATTGGAGTGGTCACAACAGTTTCGGAGTCCCACACAGAGAAGCTAGGCTCTTTAGATGGTGTGATGAAGGAAAAAATGGAACTTTTTCGAGGGCTTTCGGCTGGTGCAACTGCTCTAGTCGGTGGAGATCCACAGATTCTGTCAACAAAGGCAAAAGAAGTTATAAAAAACACGTTGGTAATCGGGACTGGTTCACACACAGATGTGAGCTATCGACCCAGTCAGATTAAGATGGAAGAGAGTGGTTGTTGTAATTTTTCTTGGCGTGGAGAACGGATTGCGTTGCAAGTCCCAGGAATGCATTCGGTTCAGAATGCTTTGATGGCGTTGGCTATCTCTGACCTATTGGACGTTCCCGTGAGCACAGCAGCGGAAGGCATCAGCAGTGTGAGAGCGTCTGAGATGCGTATGGAAATGATGGAGATGGGTGGCATCACTCTAATATTGGATTGCTACAATGCTAACCCTCAGAGTGTTAAATCCGCTTTAGATCTCTTAGCCGTCATAAAACCAGGACGGCCGAAAATTGCTTTTTTAGGGAGCATGCTCGAGCTAGGCTCGAATAGTGATCAACTGCATAGGCGAGTACTGTCCCAGGCCATGTTACTTGACGTAGATCTTGTAGTAGCGACTGGTTTATTTTCCCTTGAATCATCGGTGGAAAAAACCAAAAAAAATACCAAAAGTCCTCGATTAGTCAGCGTATTAGATCCCCAAAAAGCTTACGAAAAGGTTCGAGATCAAATACGGGGAGATGAAGTTCTACTTTTGAAGGCCTCACGTGGAGTCAATCTAGAAAAACTGATACCCTTTTTCGAGGCGGATTTCGGAACAAAAGGGACCTCTGTAGATGGAGGGGAAAGCTGATGTTTTATCATTATCTACCTAATCTGGCTGATCTCCACATTGTCTTTAACTTATTCAGATTTATCACCTTTCGGGCTGCTGGTGCACTGGTAACCTCTTTGTTGATCGCGTTTGTCTTAGGACCGAGTACGATCAGAATGCTAAAGCATTTTGGGATAGGACAGGTAGTGAGGACTGATGGGCCTGGTGCTCATCTGGTGAAACAGGGCACTCCTACCATGGGTGGGTTGCTAGTCGTTTTACCAGCGACGTTGTCCACTTTACTTTGGGCAGAATTGGACAATTGGTACATCGTCATAGCTCTTACAACTTTCGTGGCGATGTCTGCGATAGGATTTATGGATGACTATCTGAAAGTTGTCCGGTTTCAGACGGCTGGGTTGATTGCTCGTTATAAAATGCTAGGCCAATGGGTATTCGGAATTTGTCTTGGGTTATTTCTTGTCATCTACCCTATCTCTCCACTGGAACCTAATAGAACCATGTTGCCATTTTTCTCAGAACTTTCTTTGCTCATCGATCCTATCGTTTACGTAATTTTTGTGAGTTTTGTCATCTCAGGAAGTTCTAACGCTGTCAATCTTACAGACGGTTTAGATGGATTGGCAACCGGTCTTGCTGCTATTGCATTGGCAACCTTTGGGCTTTTGGCTTATCTGATCGGTCGAGTAGATAGTTCATCTTACCTCGGTTTGTTCTACCTGCCTGGAGCGGGAGAGCTTGGAGTCCTTGCTCTTGCACTTACAGGAAGTTGTTTGGGTTTCTTGTGGTTCAATTCCCATCCTGCTGAAGTTTTTATGGGAGATACTGGAGCACTGGGTTTGGGTGGAGTCATTGGGGTGATAGCCATCCTACTCAAAGCAGAATTTTTCTTGGCAATTGTGGGTGCTGTGTTCATCGCAGAAGTGCTTTCCGTGGTCCTTCAAGTGGGTTTTTTCAAGTACACTCGTGCTAGAGATGGTGTTGGGAAAAAGATTTTCCGAATGGCTCCAATACATCATCACTTTGAAGAGATAGGGTGGATTGAAAGTAAAATAGTGGTCCGTTTTTGGATTTTGGGAATCATGTGTGCGATGGTTGCACTAAGTGCCCTGAAGATTCGTTGAGATATGAAGATGTCTAGATCCCTGGAAGGACAGAGCGTCGCGATCATCGGTCTCGGAGCTTCGGGGATAGCAGCAGCAAAGTTAGCTCTTGAACAAGGAGGAAAAGTTTATGTCTCAGAGGTGCGGACGGATAAGGCGGCTTGCACTGGTGCCAGTCAGTTACGCCAGATCGGAGTCGAAGTGGAACTCGGTCCACATGTTCAGCGGAAAATCGCATCCGCCGAAACAATCGTCGTTAGTCCAGGAATTTCACCAAATACCAGAGTTATTAGAGAACTCACTAACAATGGCATATCGACGATTTCGGAACCAGAATTTGCATTTAGATTCTTTAATGGTCCATTGATAGCAGTCACTGGGACTAACGGTAAGACGACGACTGCTATGCTGATTGCTCAATTTCTTAAGGAAGACGGGCAGAATGTTGCACTCGGTGGCAATGTAGGGGGAGGATTGGCTCCTCCAGCTTCGGAACTAGCATTGGGTGAAAATTCACCATCTTGGTATGTACTAGAGCTTAGTTCTTTTCAACTCTCAGGAATAGTAGATCTGAAACCAGCTATTGGAGTTCTCACCAATCTAGCTCCAGATCATCTTGACAGATATGAATCGGTGGCCTCTTACTATTGTGATAAAGCTCACATCTTCGATAACGCTGATGAGCATAGTCGCTGGATCTTAAATGGAGACGACACTGACCTGGAGGATCTTATCCAGGGTGTACCCGGCGAACGTTTTTATTTCTCTGAAAAATATACCGATCGAGAGGGGGCTTATCTGGAATCCGATATGCTCACAGTGGAATTAACAGGATCAAAATATACGATTATCGATAAAGAGGCCGTCACACTTATCGGCAAACATAATGTTCAAAACGTATTAGCTGCTGCTCTAACTGCTAAGCTAGCTGGAGCGGAATGCAGTTCTATTTCAACTGGGCTTAAGGAATTTTCTGCATTGCCGCACCGTACTCAAAAGGTTGTAGAGAGCAATGGGATTGTGTGGGTTAACGATTCGAAGGCCACTAACATAACGGCTACTATCAGTGGGATTACAAGCTTTGATTCTAATCTGCTGATACTTCTGGGGGGACAGGACAAGGGACAGGATTTTTCTCCATTAATCAGACCACTCAAGGAGAACAACTCGAAAGTTCTTGCATTTGGTGAATCTGGGATTCGGTTACATGACCAACTGAAAGACGAAGTACGAGTCCGTTGGGTCAAAGGTAGTTTCGAAAATTTGATGCAATCGGCGTCTGAATGGGCAGAATCTGGAGATACGGTTCTGCTCTCTCCCGCTTGCCCAAGTTTTGACATGTTCACGGATTATGAGCAGAGAGGCGAACGTTTTTGTCATCTAGTAAAGAAGCTCGTGGAGGATTCGGGTGATTGATTCGATTGGTCGGACCTACCGGAAGGCATCACTTTTCTCTAGTGAAAATTGGACGAGAGGTTGGGAGGTGACAGCTCTCTATTCCTTTACGACCGTACTTATAGTGTTTGGCTTAATTACGCTTTATTCGGCTAGTTCCTATGACGCCCAGACTCATCAGCTTCCTGATACGTACTATTCTTTTCGACAGCTAAAAGGTACTGGGCTCGGACTGATTGCTCTGATAATCTGTTCGTGCATGAATTATGACATTTGGAGAAAATTGGCATGGCCAATACTTGCAGTCACTTGGGTTCTGTTGATTGTTTTGGTCTTACCAGGTGAAAACACTTTCGCTCCAGAGATCAATGGAGCTAGACGTTGGATTCGCATAGCTGGAATGACTCTACAGCCTTCTGAATTGGCAAAAGTAGCGATCATCGTTTGGACAGCCTCTCTGGCTGTCCGGAAACAAAATCAGTTTATGAGTCTGAGAACGGGGTTTCTGCCCTTTGTGATAATTTGGTCAGCGATGATGCTCCCTATCGCCAAGGAACCAGATTTGATGACTGCATTATTGGTTGGATTCCTAGGTTGTCTGGTCCTGTTTATGGCTGGAGCTCGAGTTGGCCATTTCATTTTTGTATTCATGATAGGTGCCCCATGGCTATATTTTGAGTTAAATGATGGTTTCAGGCTTGAGCGATTGAAATCATTTTTTGATCCTTCCGTCGATCCTGCGGGTGCAGGTTACCAAGTTAGGCAATCTCTTTATGCCTTTGGCTCTGGTGGCCTCCAAGGTGTAGGATTTGAACAGGGGCGACAAAAATTTGGGTTTCTGCCCGAAGCACACAACGATTTCATTTTTGCTATGATAGGAGAAGAGTGGGGGTTTCTAGGGGTTATCTTCACTGTGGTCATGTATCTAGTGATCGTCGGTCTTGGATTTCATATTGCGGCTAAGGCATCCGATCTGATGGGTCAACTTCTTGCTGCTGGAATTTCGAGCTTGATTGCTATGCAAGCCATACTCCATATGGCAGTTGGCTTAGATTTATTTCCGACTACAGGATTGGCTCTCCCTTTTATTTCATATGGTCGTTCCAATTTGTTGGTAAGTATGGCTTGCATCGGAATCTTAATAAGTATAGCAAGGTCCCCCCAAAGAACCCGCCGTGGGCTTAGGAGGGCTCGTGGATGACTCTTCGACGGTTGTGTTCGCAGGAGGAGGGACGGGTGGTCACTTTTATCCAGCATTGGCTTTGGCAAACGAGTTGGTTAATCAACGTCCTGAGGTCCGTCCTGTGTTCATAGGAGCGAGTAGGGGTATCGAGTCCAGGCTCCTCCCTGGGAAAAGTATAGAATATAGTCTGCTACCTGTTCGTGGCTGGGAGAGAGGCCAAATCTTGACTAATCTAGGAGTGCCTTGGGCACTCCTGAAATCTTTTCTCTCTGCGATAAAGCTCCACAAAAGATATAATTCTAAGCTTGTGATTGTGACGGGAGGTTATTCAAGTGCTCCGGCTGGTTTAGCTGCGGTGATGTTGGGTATACCATTGGTTCTGCAGGAACAGAACGCTCATCCTGGTGTGACGACTCGAGTTCTCTCGTTGTGGGCCAAGCAGATCCACGTCGCTTTTTCCGAAGCGATTTCACATCTACCCGAAAAAGCTAGGACTTTAGCTTTGATTTCAGGTTGTCCTATTGAACCTCCTGAAAAACTTCCGCTCAATCGCAAAGAAATATGTGAAAAATTTGGCTTAGATCCTAAATTCAAGGTTTTGTTAGTTACTGGAGGAAGCCAAGGCTCGGTTGCTTTGAATGATTTGATCTTGAGGGGTCTTCAAGAACAGAGCGATAGCCAGCAAACTTTCTTCTCCAAGTGGCAGATTCTCTGGGTAGCTGGGCTAGAGAATTATGAATTACTCAATCGAGAAGTAAATGAGATAGAAGACTGTAGTAGAATCAGAGTTCTTCCTTACGTCGATAGTATGCCCTTGGTCTTGAAACTAGCTGATTTGGCTGTCAGTCGAGCAGGTGCGATGACAACCTCTGAATTACTGGCATGGGGAGTCCCAGCGATACTGATTCCACTACCTACAGCAGCAGCTAATCATCAGGAATTGAACGCTCTAGCTATTCAAGAATTTGGTGCAGCACTGTACATGTCCCAAATGGAGTTGACCGCCAGCAAATTTTGGGCTGAAATTTATCAGTTAACTGATGATGACCAGACATTGAGCCAGATGGCTAGTCAAGCCATGAAAAACAGTAAACCAGACGCAACCTCGAAGGTGGTATCAAGTATGTTGAAGTTGTTACCAGAGCCTAGGGGAGACTGAGCAATGGAGACTAATATTGTCATGGCTCCGGAGACTTCTCCCAAGTTTACTGATCAAGTCGATCGGAGCAACCACACTCATTTCATGGGTATTGAGGGGGCTGGAATGTTTGCTCTTGCGGAACTGTTTCGGCGACGGGGGTGCGTGGTCTCAGGATGTGATCTTGCTCCGGGCGAAAATAGTGAGCAGTTAAAACTCGACCAAGTAGAAATTTATGGGAGTCATCATGAATCCCATCTCTCTGGAGTAAATACTTTGGTCGTGAGCTCTGCAATTCCGTGGACTGCTCAGGAGATTCAGGAGGCTATTCGGCTTGAGATACCAGTATTGAAGAGGGCAGAAGCATTGGGCCAATGTATTAATCATGGAGAGATTCTGGCTGTCTCAGGAACACATGGCAAAACTACGACGACCGCAATGGCCACAGAAATCTTAGACATTGCAGGTCTGAATCCGACTGGAATTGCAGGGGGATATGTTTTTTCCTGGGGCGGAAATCTACGACATGGGGGCGATCTATATGTGGTAGAGGCAGATGAATATGACAGATCTTTCCTGGAATTGAAACCAGATATCGCAGTAGTTACCAACATTGAAGAAGATCATCTGGATTGCTATCGAGATTTAGACGAAATAATCTCTGTATTTGGTCAATTTCTCGGCTCTTTACCATCTAATGGTACAGCTGTGGTTTGTGGTGACGACAGGATCGCTGGGCGAGTTATGAATGGTTTAGAGGGCCGAAAAGTGAGCTACGGATTAAACCCCGGAGCACAACTGAGAGCAACAGAAGTTCACCAATCTGATGATGGTGTAAGCTTTAGCCTATTGGAGCAGGGTATTAACTGTGGGCACTTCAGGATAAAGTCTCTTGGCTTACACAATTTGCAGAATTCTTTGGCGGCGGTGGCTTCTTCTCGCTGTTTAGGAGTGTCATGGGAAGCAATTCGTGAAGGTCTCCGTTCTTATGAAGGAGTAAAAAGAAGATTTGAGATTATTGGTTTTCATAGAGATATCTTGATAGTTGATGACTATGCCCACCACCCTTCAGAGGTGACGGCTACACTTGTGGCTGCTCGACAAGCCTATCCTAACCGTAGGATCGTAGCATTGTTTCAACCTCATCTGTTTACTCGGACAAAAGATTTTGCTTCGGATTTTGGTGAGAGCCTTTTAGTAGCAGATGAAATTTGGATCACAGATGTCTTCGCCTCTCGTGAAGATCCGATAGAGGGAGTGACAGGTGGATTGATAGCAAGTTCTGTCGAACAATCTGGAAGGACAGTCAGATATCATGCTGATATGAACACACTCAGTGAATCTTTGATCAAGTTTTTGACGCCTGGCGACCTCATCATAACGTTAGGGGCTGGTTCCATTCGCCAAGTATCAGAAGAAATAAAGGTGTTACTCCAAAGTGGTGGTTTCAATGAGTAGACATCTGAAAATGTTACTCGCTCTCTGTGTTCTCGCTATAGGAGTGGTTGGTGCTCAACGGAGCTCAGAGTACTTGAGAAGATCGGATTTCTTTAAAGCAAGAGATTTTCAAGTTGTCGGGAACATGTACCTGACGGACGAAGTCATCATGGAAATTGCTTCATTCCCTTTAAACACTAGTGTCCTTGATGATTTGAGTCAGGTAGAGCTTTTATTGGAAGAACATGAAATGATCCTTGAAGCCAGTGTTGAGAATAAGTGGTGGTGGCGATCTAGGGTTGTTCTGACCGTAGAAGAAAAAATCCCTCTTGCATTACTGGCTGGTCCGTTACTGAGACCTGTCGACAGGGAAGGAAACACCCTGCCTTTGGATCCAGGACAGTATCATTTTAACCTGCCCCTTATGAGGATAGAAAGAGGCCAGGGAGCTGGGTTAGAAGGGATTCAGATCAGGGCTATGGCGTTGGAATTGGATAGATTGGTCTCTGACAGTCCCTCCTTTGTAAGAGAGTTGTCGGAGATATCGATTGACGGTGATGGAAACGCTGAGGCGATTTTAGATAGAGATGTTGTGGTCCGATTCAGGCCGCCTTTGTTGAAGCAAACATTAAATGCGGGTTTAACTGCTTTGGCAGATGCGAAAAAACGTCAGTTTTCAGATGTCGCCATAGTGATTGACCTGAGATTTGAAGATCAAGTTGTGGTTTCTTATGAGGAAGGAGACAGACCGTGAATCCTATCCTCATAGCTAGTGTAGATTTGGGAACGACTAAGACTTGTGCGGTGATTGCCGAAGTCCCTCAAGATCCAATCCTGAGAAGAGAGATCAATATATTGGGAGTCGGACAAGCGAGGACTGTCGGTATGCAGGAAGTGATTACCCACATTGATGAGACCACAGAATCCATAAGAGCAGCCCTGGCTGAGGCAGAACTGATGGCCGGTGTAGAAGTGGACAGAGTCTACGTTGGTATTAGAGGTGATAAAATACAGGCCATGATGTCACCAGGTATAGTTGCCGTTCAGGGCGATGAAATTTCTAGACATGACATAGAAAGAGTTCATGAAGTGGCAAGGGCGGTGGCATTCCCTCCTGACCGTGAACTAATTCATGCGATTCCACAGGAGTACATAGTGGATGGGCAGAGGGGCATCAAAGATCCTGTAGGAATGAGGGGTACAAGACTAGAAGCAGAATTATACTTGGTGACTGTGGCAGCGCTGGCCGCAGAAAACATTAGAAGATCTGTTCATAGGGCTGGTTACCAGGTGGAAGATTTAATCTTGGAACCGCTGGCAGCGGCAAGGTCTGTTCTGACGGTAGATGAGAAGGAAGTAGGAGTCGCTCTAGAAATAGGGGATGCCACTACTAACATAGCTGCCTACTTCGATGGTGAAATCAGGCATCTCGCGGTTCTTCCGTTAGGAGGAGTCACGGTCACTAATGATCTAGTCCAGGGCTTATCGATTCCATTTGCAGAAGCAAAGAAAACTAAGGAAATGTTTGGAGTAGCATGCTCACAGATGGTTGACCCAAAAGAGATGATCGAGTTGCCTGGGCTCGGCGGCGGACAGACTCGCCAGATAGCCAGAGAGCTAATAGCTCACGTGATAGAGGCTCGTATGGATGAGTTGTTGGTTATGGCTCCCCTCATCCCTAGGAGTGAATACCTCCATTGTTCATGCGTGACGAAACTGGATCCCTATTCTCACACAAAGTGCAGGGGATTTGTTTCCTGGAATTGTTCTCTCTGGAGGTGCATCTGCTCTTCAGGGAATTAACAACCTAGCACAACAGGTTTTCGCTGCTCCAGTGCGGAATGGTTTTCCTGGAGAAGAACTAGCAGGAATAGCTGACTCCGTAGCAAGACCAAAATTTTCGACCGCTGTAGGATTGGTTCTGAGCGGGTTTGATCGATATAAGAAAACAGGTCTTGGCTCTTCTAATCTTTCTTCTGGTTTGATAGGTAAGACAAGAAAATGGTTGAGGGAATTTTTTTAATGGTACGTTTTATTTTTTACCTTCTCGTGGGAGTGTTGACTGATGAAAAAATTTGAATTTGAAGATACAGAACTTCAGAGTGCCCGTATGAAGGTCATTGGTGTGGGTGGAGCTGGAGGTAATGCAGTAAACAGGATGATTGATGAAGATTTAGAAGGTGTGGAATTCATTGCGGCTAATACGGACGCTCAGGCTCTCAGGAGGTCCAGAGCTCCTGTCACTGTTCAGTTAGGGCAAAATTTAACACGCGGACTAGGGGCTGGAGCTCGACCTGAAATTGGGCGACAGGCCATTGCTGAAAGTGATGAAGAGATTCGTCGAGTGCTAGAAGGAGCAGATTTGGTGTTTGTAGCTGCTGGTATGGGGGGTGGCACAGGTACGGGCGCGGCTCCGATTGTAGGTGAGATCGCTCGAGAAATGGGAGCTTTAACTGTCGGCGTAGTATCCAAACCGTTTTCGTTTGAAGGCAAAACAAGGGAACGGCAAGCAGAACAAGGAATTGCCGAATTACGCAGAAGTGTAGACACTATGATTGTTGTTCCTAACAATCGTCTTATGTCTGTGGTGCCTCAGGGAACATCGTTTGGAGATGCTTTAAAAAAGGCTGATGAAGTTTTACTAAATGCTACAAGAGGAATAAGTGATCTGATAAGAAATTCTGGGGAAGTGAATGTTGATTTTGCGGATGTTCGTACAATAATGGCATCTCGTGGACCTGCCTTGATGGGTTCTGGATTCGGAGAAGGGGAGGACAGAGCCCAGGAGGCTGCTCAAGAAGCTATCTCCTCTCCTCTTTTGGATGAGGTGTCTATAAAGGGTGCCAGAGGCGTCCTAATCAATATTACTGGGGGTATGGACTTGGCCATTGATGAAGTACATAAAATATCCACTATCATACACGATGAAGTAGGAGAGGAATCAGAGATCATTTTCGGGATGGTCCATGATAAAAAGCTTAAAGGTCAGGTCAGAGTGACGGTGATAGCAACGGGTTTTGATGATGTGATTCAGGCGGAGCGTGCTGAAGTCTCTCGATCGGTAGAGATTCCAGCTATTGCAGTTAATCAGAACAGAACACAGGTTCAGCGTCCTGTTAGGGTACATGTCTTGGAAGGAGAAATGGTAGAGGGTGTGGGGGGTGAAGAAAATCTTCCTACAGTAGTTCCATTGACCCCTCTTAATGAGAGCATTATTACACATCAAGAAATTGGTGAGCTCGACGTACCGACCTTCATCCGCAGGCAAATGGACTGATTGCTACTCCATTGTTTGGGTGGAAGTGATAGTTTATGTGATGGTAGAGAACTTTTTTCTCTACTAAGGATTCAGAGTTGGTTTTGGGTCTGGAGGAAGTCTAGTGTCTCAAAACCTTAGGGTTATTTCATTGCTCCGTGGTGTTGGATTACTTGTGCTATTGGGTTTGATCCTCTCAGGTCGAGGAAGGAAGCTACCCACGATTGAACTTGATTATCCAATTTCTGCGGAGCTTCGCGAAGATGAATTTGTCTACGAGTTGAAAGCAGATCAGACTTTGGGAGATCTTTTCACTAAGTTTTTGAACCCCAACGATCAGGATGCTTTGTTGTCCGAATTACGCACACATATCGACCCAAGACGGGTACGTGAGGGGACTACTGTTACAGTGCGAAGTGTGCGCGGAGATTTAACAGGTCCTAAATCGGTGGAAGTCACCTTAAACGCTGATGAGTCTGTGAAGTTGTTCTCGCGTAGCGAGTCATGGGTCTCCCAACTGATTAGCACCCCGACCACGCTAGATACGATATGGGCTTCGGGTGAGATCCAATCGTCACTCTGGAACTCTCTGCTGGGGAATAGTCATCTGTCTCAAGTCGATCCAACGGATCGTGAAAAGTTAGTTCTTGAACTGAATGATGTTTTTAAGTGGCAGATTGATTTTGTCCGTCAGATTCAATCGGGAGATTCATATCGGTTTGCTTTTCAGAGGGAAGTGCGGGCAGGTGGTACTATGCGAACAGGGCATGTGCTTGCTGCCGAGCTTGTTAACCGTGATAGAAGTTATACTGCTGTATGGTTCGATCCTAACGAGGATGGAGAAGGAACTTATTACGACCTAGATGGGAAATCGGTTAAAAGTGCTTTCTTGCTCAGCCCCATTGAACTACGCCACCGTATTTCCAGTCGTTTCACTAATAATCGCCTTCATCCTGTTCTCAGGACATGGCGTGCTCATAGGGGTGTAGATTACGCTGCACCAACAGGAACACCTATCCAATCCACGGGGAATGGGGTGGTAGTTCATAGAGCTAGAGGGTCTACTTATGGGAATAGGATTGATATTCAACATCCAAATGGATGGACCACCAGGTATGCCCACATGAATGGTTTTTCCTCAGGAATCACAGTGGGTAGTAGGATCAAACAGGGAGATGTTATTGGGTATGTTGGTATGACTGGCTTGGCCACCGGTCCTCATCTGCATTATGAAATGTTACTTCATGGGCGTCATGAAGATCCCTTGGGTATTGATCTTCCATCTGGTGATCCGGTTCCGGAGGATCAGTGGGACATATGGCAACTACAAAGCAGTGGGAGGATGGCTTTCCTGAAAGGGCTGGCTTTTGATCCAATGAGTTCGGAGAAACCTGGAAATATTGACAATCAGTCAAATTCGGGAGTGCGGTGACTCTTTCTGGAGCAATCTTGACCGGACTCGTGATTTGTGCCGGGTTGTTTTCCTTTTGGGTATATTCACGCCGTGAACTTCCCATCCCTGCCTGGAGATGGCTTGCAGGCCTTAGGTTTTTAATCCTTAGTGTAGTTTTGATACTGATCTGGGATCCCCTCATACCTGTGTCCAGAACCGGGATAGACTCCCAAACTAGTTGGATACTTGTGGATGGATCCCTGAGTATGAAGTCCAGTAGTCAATCACAAAATGGTCCTTTGGACAAGATCATTGAAAAGCTGGAGGATCTAAGGGAGACTCCTTCTCGTATTTTGTTGTTTGGGGAAAGGCCACGGTTTATCCCGATGGATTCCCTAGAATTGGTTCAGTTTAACGAGGGTTCTTCGAAACTAGGTCCAGCTTTGATTAGAGCAGCAGAGGTTGGAGCCTCTGAGGCTATAATCTTTTCTGATTTTAGAATAGATGATGATCTGGAAGACATACGTTCTTATATTGAGGACTCTCCCGTTGATGTAAGATTCGAGCGTGTAGATTCGAAAAGACGGAATGTAGGTGTAAGAGATTTTAGTATTTCTAGGAACATTCGTTCCGATGAGTCGATTTTTGCTGAAGTATCGGTTTTTTCTGAGGGATTAGGGGAAAGAGACAAGATAAAGGTCCAAATTTTCCAAGAGGAAACCTCGGTGGCAGTCGAAGAGATGGAAGCTGTATCCGAAGGAAGATTATCAAATCTCATAATTGATCTTCCTGAACCGAAGAACCCAGGATGGATCAAGTACAGAGTAGAGGTAGAAATACTGGCAGATGATTTTGAATTAGACAATCAAAAATACACATTTTTTGAGACTATTCCCGAAGATAAAGGAATAGTACTCGTTTCTTTCGAGCCAGATTGGGAGCCGCGGTTTTTATTACCTGTGTTGTCACAGGCCTCAGGATTATCTGCAGAGGGATTTTTGGCTCTAGGTGAGGGTCAGTACTTGAGCATGAAAGGCACAGAGCCCGATGAAGCAATAGCGGAGGAGTATAGAGTCAGGGAAGCTGTTGAAAGAAGTAGGTTCTTGGTTGTGCACGGCTTCTCTGCCAATTCCCCTGAATGGGTTCATGCAGCCGTGCAAATGGGTCAGGCTACTTTGGTATTTCTGAGAGATGGAACAGTTGCGAATGACCTTGGAATTTCAACTCAGGAAAGAGTTTTAGACGGCGAGTGGTATCTTGAAAATAGGTTGAAGCCTTCACCTTTAGCAGCTTCCCTATCTGGCGGAGATTTTTCTTTCCTACCACCTCTGAGTGCTGTTCTCCCTCTCTCGGTTCCTAGCAGCCACCTGGGACCATTAGAATTTCGTCGAGATGGTATTGGTCAAACCCAATCACCTTTAGTTTTGGTTAACAGTGACGAAGGACGAAAAGCTCTAGTTCTCGCTTCAGGTTTTTGGAGATGGTTTTCAAAGGGCGGATCTAGTCGTGAGATCTACCGGCGGCTATGGGCTGGGGTTTTAGGTTGGTTGATGGCTTCGGAAATTTTGGAGAACCGAAATGCAGTAGAACCTGATTTGAGAGTCTGGAGAGAAAATGTGACAATAGAGTGGACTGGGTTTGGTTTGGCTGGCAGTACCATCAATTTAGCAGTCTCTGAAGATGAGACTGCGACCAGAGAACTGACTGTCGTTGTCGATGATGGAGGCCGATTTGTGACGGATGGGCTACCCTCAGGGGATTATACTTATCAAGCAAGTGATTTTAAAACTAGAGATGTACTAGGCACTGGGCGTTTCAGGATAGAGAATCACAGTTTGGAATGGTTCCAGCAGCCAAAAGATCTAGAGAGCGTCAAAAGTGAGCTATCATTTTCGGCTGCTAATATTGGTAATTTTAGTCGGTCCTTGCACACATTTATAAGCCCTTACCTGTTGCTGATGTTTCTCCTTTCGCTGGAGTGGATTGGACGAAGGCAAGGAGGGCTTCGGTAGGTTGGAAGGATTAATTATGAAAAAGAAGGATGATAAACTTGCGACATAGCAATTGGTTGAGTTCATCAGGATGGATATTGAGTGACTTACTTTAAACTCAACAAACCAGTCCAATTTTTGAAAGGGGTAGGACCAAGTCGGTCCGAAGCACTAGGACGTATGGGAATATTTACAGCGAGAGATCTGCTGTACCACGGACCCCGGAGATATGACGATGCTTCAACTATCCAACCCGTAGAAAGTCTTGAAGTGGGGTCCGAAGCCACAGTAATTGGAACAGTGCGATCAAGGGGGGTTATTTCTACTAAGAGCCGTCTGCAGATTTTCCAGGCGGTTTTGCAGGATGAATCTGGAATGATCACCTGTGCCTGGCCGGGGCAACCATGGATCGAACGTAAATTACAGGACGGTGATGTTGTCTTGGCTACAGGATCGGTGAAATTTTTTCATGGCCGACAGCTACAACCGAGAGAGTTTGTCGTACTAGGACGGTCGGGGAATGATGCAAAGGCAGAAGGGCTGTCTACTGGTCATATTTTCGTCAGTTATCCGGCTAGCGAAGAGATTCAACAGTGGGTGCTGAGAGGTGTTTTTGAGAAAAATTTAGAGAGTCTTCTGGATAGTATAGTGGAGGAAGAATACTTAGACTCTTCTCAATTGAAGCAACTTACTTTGATGGGCATACAGGAGGCCTTGCAGGCCTTGCACAAGCCTGACTCTATGGAGCATGTGGAACAAGGGCGGAGACGTCTGGCTTTTGACGAGCTCTTTTTTTTACAAGTCCTCTATGCAATGGGAAGGTATCGTCAAACAACACTAAACACAGGCATATCTTTCCAAAGAGACAATAAATTTATTGGATCTCTTCATGATTCATTGCCGTTCGATCTGACAGAGGGGCAGGTCAAGGTACTACGTGAAATTTATGGAGATATGAGCTCGACAAGACGCATGAATAGGCTTCTTCAAGGGGATGTCGGATCCGGTAAAACTATTGTATGTCTTTTTGCGATGTTGTTGGCGGTCGAGGGAGGCTATCAAGCGGCATTGATGGCTCCGACGGAGCTATTAGCTGAGCAGCATGCTAATACCTTGGGAAGACTACTTGAACCATTAGGTAT
>DUCW01000061.1:339-11157 GCA_012959595.1 Gemmatimonadota bacterium | reverse complement strand
CAAAGATGGTCAGGCGAGGGTGATTGTAGGAACTCATGCTCTGATACAAAAGGGAGTAGTCTTTGAAAAACTAGGATTGGTGGTAGTCGATGAACAGCATCGCTTCGGAGTCAAACAAAGAATGGCCTTGGGAGATCCTGAGTTAGCCCCAGACACTTTGCTCATGTCGGCCACGCCAATCCCACGGTCCCTTGCGATGGCCCTGTATGGTGATTTTGACCTTTCCATCATTGATGGACTGCCAACCGGACGCAAACCTGTGAATACACTTCTTTATCCTCCTGGAAAAAGAGATGAAGTGTATAAAAAACTGGAATCGGAATTGATGGAAGGGCGTCAAGTTTATGTTGTTTATCCCTTGATAGATGACTCCGATAAGATAGATTTGCGTTCAGCCAAAGAAGGATATGAGAAGCTAAGTAAAGAAGTATTTCCGCATAGGAGAGTTGGCTTGGTTCATGGGCAACTTTCCAGTGAAGAGCGGGACGAAGTAATGCAGTCATTTATCTCTGGGGAAACAGAAATCCTAGTGGCGACTACAGTGATCGAAGTAGGTATCGATGTCGCCAACGCTACTGTAATGCTAATCGAGAATCCAGAAAGGTTCGGTCTGTCACAATTACATCAACTCAGAGGCAGAGTAGGAAGAGGATCATCGGAGAGTTTCTGTGTTCTTATTGCAGATTCTCAGGGAATGGCCGCTGAGCGGATTGAGATTTTTAGGAAAACTTCTGATGGTTTTGTCCTGGCTAAGGAAGACCTTAGGATTAGAGGCCAGGGAGATTTCTTTGGCCAACAACAACATGGAAGAGACCCTGTTTTGAAATTTGCAGATTTGACAAAAGATGAAGATCTTTTGGTCGAAGCACAGTACAGAGCACGCTCATTAATAGAATTGGATCCTGATCTTAAGAGTAGGGAAGCTCAACCAGTGGTAGAACTGCTTGGTTGTCGATATGCAGATCGACTGGAGCTCTTTTCAGTTGGATAGGATTACTGTCAATAGTTGATAATTTGTACATAACGCTGAGTGCTATAAAAATGAATCCAAAAAACATGGCTGAGATAGGTTCTCTGAAGGACTGTATCGGTGAGATTGTTACGGTTTTAGGATGGATAGATGCCATTCGTAGTCATGGAAAAATAGGATTCTTGGTCGTGAGGGACGGAACTGGTTTGGCCCAGGGTGTGATTCTAAAAGAAGAAGTTTCTCAAGATTTGTGGGATTCACATGAATCTATGACCCTGGAATGCTCCGTTGCGTTGACAGGGGAAGTACGGGAAGAACCGAGAGCACCTGGTGGTTTTGAAATTGGAGTCAATGATCTTGAAATGCTGGGTTCTTCATCTGACTATCCAATTCAACCTAAAGAACACGGAGTTGAATTTCTTCTCGATCATAGGCACCTGTGGCTACGTTCTAGTCGTCAGAGAGCTGGACTACGAGTGCGACACGAAGTTGAGCAGGCAATTCACGACTATTTTTATGAACGAGGGTTTGTAAGAATTGACTCGCCTATTTTAACTGGTGCGATCGGTGAATCTGCTGGGTCTCTTTTTTCAACCGATTACTTCGGAGAGGAAGCTTACCTCGCTCAAACTGGACAGTTATATGTGGAGGCTGCGTGTCCGGCCTTTAGGAAGGTTTATTGTTTCGGGCCAACTTTCAGAGCAGAAAAATCGAAAACAAGAAGACACCTCACAGAGTTTTGGATGATTGAACCTGAAGTGGCTTTTGCAGATTCAGAGGCCAATATGCAACTTCAGGAAGATTTTGTTCGGTATATCGTGAAGAGAATTTTAGAGCGTTGTCAGGAGCAACTCGAGGTTCTCGAAAGGGACCTCCGAGATTTGGAATTGGTTTCAGAACCTTTTGAACGGATTTCATATACAGATGCTGTAAACCTTCTGAGAAGGAAGGGAAGCTCTATAGAATGGGGGGACGATCTGGGAGCTCCTGATGAGCAGCAGCTTATGGAGGAATTTGGCAGACCTCTCTTCGTGTATGAGTATCCCAAGTCCGTTAAAGCGTTTTATATGAAGCAGAATCCTGACGATGATAAAACTGTTCTATGTAATGATTTACTCGTCCCTGGTTTTGGTGAAATTATAGGTGGAAGTCAGAGGGAAGATGATCTGGACCTCTTGTTGGGTCGAATCAGAGAGGAAAAATTACCAGAGGAAGCGTATTCTTGGTACCTAGATCTGAGACGTTACGGGAGTTTTGTACATTCTGGATTCGGTCTTGGTTTGGAACGCACTGTGGGGTGGATAACAGGGAGTCGTCATATCCGTGAATTAATTCCATTTCCAAGGATGATGAATAGATTGTCTCCATGAATTGACTTAATCTTCTTTTTTGATGCTATCCTGGATTTTTGCTACTTGCCAGAGGGTTTCGAGATCTTCAAGGGCCATTTTACTGATATTACGTTTTTCTTCCTGTGCGATGAGCTCCAGCCGATTGAATCGGCGGACAAATTTGCTATTGGCTGACTCTAGGATAGCACTAGCCTCGTATCCAGAGATCCGGATTAAATTTATAACTGAAAAAATCAGATCTCCCAGTTCTTCTTGTAAATGCTGCTTTCCTTGTTCGTTCAAAGCTTGACTTACTTCTTCAAGTTCTTCATATAGCTTTGGCAAGGCTTGTTGGGGATTTTTCCAGTCAAATCCGATTGTGCCAACCTGAGTTTGGAGATTTTGTGCATATATCAAAGGGTCGGTTTTGGGATCGATTTCAGAGAGTAGGGATGAAGTTGAATCTAAGCTATCTTTATTTGATTCATCTAGGGATTCTTCACTCTTGAATTCACTCGGGTCAGGTGACAAAATAGATTCTCCATTGAAGGTTCAAAGTTTCACTCAACTCTGTGAAGTGAAGTTCAGTATATATGATTCTTCAAACAAGATCTTGATTGAAGAATATGTTTTAGCTTTTTTCAACTATCATGACAAATAATTCTTGTGTCCGATCCTGGGTGGAAGTGAGTTCAGACTCTCTTCGCAGAAACGTATTGACTATTCGTGAAAAAGTGGGGGAGAGCTGTTCGATAATTCCCATGGTGAAAGCCGATGCTTATGGTTTAGGAGTGGAATCCACGCTTCCTATTTTGGAAGCTTGTAATCCTTGGGGATTTGGAGTGGCTACTGTCGAAGAAGGCTGTCATCTCCGTAGGATCGGTGTGGTAAAACCTGTAGTGGTGTTTTCCCCTATCCCTTATGGGCTATACGAACAAGCATTAGAGGCGAATTTAACAGTCACATTATCAGATCTAGAAGCTTTAGAGACATTGATTGCGACATCCAACAAATTGAATATCACAGGTTATTTCCAAATAGAAGTTGATTCAGGGATGGGCAGAGCTGGTTTTGACTGGCGCACTGTTTCGGATTGGGGAAAAATTGTAAGAGTTCGTTCCGATCAGGAGGATGTGTCTTGGAGTGGCACCTATACTCATTTCCATTCTTCAGATGTAGATTTTGATTCCAGTGCTAAACTTCAATCCGAGAGGTTCTTGGAGGCTATAGAAAACTTGAATGAGAATGCGGGGATGTGCCATCTCTGTAATTCTGCAGCCATTTTTCGTGAGCCGTCGATGGTAGCTCAGGGGGTTCGCCCAGGGATCTTTATCTACGGAGGTCAAGTCGGGAGTAAAGGTCCTTTAGCGGAGGAAGTCATAAGCCTGCGTGCAAGAGTCGTGCTAGTTCGGAATGTTCCGTCGAATACTACTTTGGGTTATGGGGCGACCTACGAGAGTACCAGACAGGAACGGTGGGCAGTACTAGGGATCGGCTATGGAGACGGGTTGCCCAGGAGATTAGGTAATCGTGGGCATGCCTTACTCCAAGGCACTAGAGTGCCAATTATTGGAAGGATTTCAATGGATACAATTGTGGTAAATGTGACTGATCTTGTTGGGGTTGAAGTCGGTGATGTGGCTACCTTAATAGGCAAGGACAGCGAAGAGTGTATAACTTTGGACGAAATGGCGACTTTAGTGGAAACTGTCAGTTATGAGATCTTGACTGGTTTGACGTCTAGATTACCGAGGATTTTGGTGTGATAGTTAGCATGTTTCCGATAGTTCGAGAAAAGAGGACATTTCTTTGATAAAGTCTCATTTCGTAAGATTATTATTCCCACTGGGATTTTTGTTATTGGTGAATTGTAGTGAAAATGTTGCCACTGCACCCGATTTGGACCTCATCGATGTTGAGCCTTACACAATAGAAGTACTGGTACCATTTGCGGATTTCGTTCAAGAAGTGAACATCGTGGGAGGCTATGGATCTTCTTCTGACCTGGGATCTGGTGTTGTCGCCAAAGATTTTAATGGATTCTCTGCTAAAACAATTGTACGATTCAATCCATACCCAGAGTCAGTGGAACTAGGAGGGAGTACGTCTGGGCTGAAATTCATAGGGGGAAGGGTAGTGCTAGCATTTGACTCTGTCCAAGGTCCAACCGGTGAGGCCATTGGCCTACAACTCTCGGCTACTCAACAAGCTTGGGATTCCAAAACAGTTACTTGGGAAGTCGCAGTGGATACAGTGGATGATAAGACTTCGTGGGTCCAGCCAGGTGCAGGCTCCTCGGTTTTGGTAGGATCTGGAGACCTCGATTCCCATCTGGCTGGTGATTCGGTAAAATCTTTCGCATCGATAAGTATTGATGTCGACTCGGCAACCGTGGCTGCATGGGGTGGAGAGGGTAGTTATTCCCAAGGGATGGTGGTGGCTTCCACCGATCCAGCAACTCGTCTCAATCTTTGGGATGCTCAGTTAATATTGAAAGCCATCCCTTTGATTAATGCTGACACAATTGTTGAGATCCCGATCCCAGTCAGTGCTTTGAGTTTCATGGTTGATCCGATGCCGACTAACCCAGGGGGATGGTTGAGGGTCGGAGGTCTTCCCGCCTGGAGATCCGTAATAACTATGAAACTGCCAGAACAGGTTAAGGGTTCGGTTGAAATCTGCGGGAATTCAGGGTGCCTATTTGATATTTCCAAGAGCCAATTGAATCTAGCGGAATTGATTCTGACAACTCGTAAAACTGAAGCTGGTTTTAAACCGACAACCCCTTTGGCGATCCAAATCCGTTCAGTCCTGAGCCCCTCATCTCTTCCCAAGTCTCCTCTTGGAGATCCCATCGGGTTGCAACAGGGAGTTTTGGTGCAGCCTAAATTTTTTGATAATGAGGAGGGGGAGCAGATCTTTTTTTCGTTGACAGATCTGTTAGGATTTAGTGATGGAGACTCGCCGAGGACATTCACTTCTAATACTTTTGCACTTCTAAGTAGTGACGAGGGGAGTACGTTGGATTTTGCATCTTTTCAAGGTTCTGATCATTCAGGATTTCCAGTGTTGAGATTAATACTAACAGTTCCTAAGCAGGGGATCTCACCATGAGATCCTTTTGGATAGGTTGTATTCTTCTGGTAACGAGTCCGCAGTTATCAGAAGCTCAATCGTTATTAGGATCTAGTGGCCTTGGTATGAAGTTGGACCCTATAGATGCTACCCAAAGAGCACTTGGGGGAGTGGGTCTGTCCACAAGGACTCCAACGATTTTACCAGGCGATCCTACTGCCTCTTTGGATCTCTTGGCTTCAACGGCGAGTTTTACTCTACAACCGATGTGGGGAAGCTATAAGCTAGGGGTAGATGAAGGAGAGTTTTCTGGGACACGCTTTCCCATACTAGGTATGGCATTTCCCTTGGGAACAAGTGGAGTGGCGACGTTCACATTGAATAGTTTTTTTGATCAAAATTCTTCTGCTGCTGTTGGGGACACTTTACAGCTCATGGGAGCTGATATTCCTATAACCGATCAGGCGGACTTGTTAGGTGGTCTTTCTGCCCTTCGGGTGGGATGGGCCCAGAGGTTCTCCTCTAGTATAGCGATTGGTGCTTCAGCTGGCGTTTATACTGGTAGTGTCAAGCGGAATTTTGTTAGAAGTTTTGACTTGGATTCACTGCCTACGTTGGGTACACTCAAAGATTTCTCCAAAAATGAAACATCGGCCTATTCCGGTCCACTTGTATCTGTGAATCTTTCCTGGAACCCTCACTCTTTGCTACAACTGGGGGGTAGTGTGCAGTGGTCAGGAGCTATCGCTCTTAGTCCAATAGAAGGATCGATCGGAGAGAAAGAAGTGATTCGAGCTCCTATAGAGTTGAAAGTAGCAAGCAATTGGATATTGGGTCCAGGGCTTTTTTTGAATGCAGGTCTTTCATCATCTGATTGGAGTAATTCGGGATACCCTGGACTTGATGCGGTGGCCGTAGGCAGAACTAATACTTACGGGATTGGTCTGGAATGGGAAGCAACAAGGTTTTGGTCGGGAATTTTTCCTCTTCGTTTGGGTTTTCGTAAATCAACCATGCCTTTTCAATTTAAGGGTCAAGAGGTAAAGGAGAGGAATGTATCTCTAGGTTTTTCTGTGGTTCTTGCAGAAGTTTTCGAACTTCCGATCGCAGCTATTGATGTGGCCGTAGAAGCCGGAAAACACAGTGCGAGTGATTTTGAGGAGAATTTCAACAGAGTCACCGTCACCTTGCGGGCTGGAAATCGCTAAAGGCTGGTTCTGTGATGAAAGTTTTTTTTAAGACTTTTGGATGTAAAGCAAATCAATATGACACCGAAAGGATGAGACAGGAGGTGGAAGCTCGAGGTGGCATCACGGTAGAGAAGTCAGAGGAATTTGAGGTCTGCCTAGTGAACACCTGTACGGTGACCAACACGGCCGACAAAGAAGCCCGAAAATTTATCCGAAAAATCAAAAGAGATAAACCTGGCGTTCGAGTCATTGTTGCTGGGTGTTCTGCAGTTCTTCGTGGTGCTGAGTATCGTGAAATGTCTGAAGTAGAAACGGTTGTGATGGGTCATGATCCGGTTCAGGTTTCTCTCGCTGCGGAGAGAGAGTCAGAATTAGTGCAAATTCAAGGTATTCATGAAGAGATTGGGAGTACTAAAATCCAGAGAAATATCCCTATCTTGGATTATAGGAGATCAGCAACACGTGGATGGTTAAAGATACAGGACGGATGTGATCGTAATTGTTCCTTCTGTGCCACTCGCTTAGCTCGAGGCTCTAGTCGTTCGCGCATTCTCCAAGAGGTTATTGATGAAGCTTTAATCCTGTCCCAACACCACCCAGAGATTGTATTGACGGGGATTCATATTGGTCATTATGGTCGAGATCTTGAATGTCCGATGACTCTCTCAGAATTACTACATAGTCTTCTGGAAACGGTTCCAGAAACAAGATTTAGATTAGGTAGCATAGAAGCTACAGAAATTGATGACGAATTGTTGGATGTGGTGGTTGCTTCTGCTGGACAGATAGCACCACATTTTCATATGCCCCTTCAAAGTGGTTCGGATGCAGTTTTGCGACGGATGAGGCGCTGGCACACTAGAGAGGAATACCGAGTGAGGGCTCTTAAAATAGCAGAAAAATTCCCGTACTTGGGCTTGGGAGCAGATATAATTACCGGATTTCCAGGAGAACAAGAAAAAGATCATCAAGAGACCGTTAGATTGGTTGAAGAACTCCCCTATACTTATCTCCACGTATTTCCATTTTCTGAGAAAGACAATACTGTGGCGGCGGAATTGTCTGGCCACGTCTCTAGACAAGTATCTAGAGAGAGGGGTACGCAGCTCAGAAAAATTGCAGAAGATAAGAATATGAAATATCGGAATTCTCGTTCGGGAGGGTTATCTTCCGTTACTCTTGAACAGGAAGGTCGCAACGCCATCACTGAGGATTATTTGAGAGTTCGAGTGAGTGGCTCAGAAGTGAGGCCGCCAGAACGACTTTATCAAGGGATTTTGCGAGGAACTAGTGAAGATCTTTATGTTGATATCGTCAGTTGACAGTTTTGTGACTCAGGGATTTTAAAAGATTTTAAGACATGGGTTGATATGACACGATTCCCAAAGAAAAGCGTCTATGTGGAGACATACGGTTGTCAAATGAATATCAGTGATGGAGAGCTGATGGAAGGAATTCTTGTAAACGACGGTTATGAAGTTTCCAGTTCTGCAGAAGAAGCAGATGTGATTATAGTCAATACCTGTGCGATTCGAGAGCATGCAGAAGAGAGGGTATTGGGAAGGATCGGTCAACTGTATGCTCTTAAGAAGGACCGTCCGGAAGTTATTTTGGGCGTAACTGGATGTATGGCACAGCGATTAGGAACAGTGTTACTAAAGAGAGCTCCTTATGTGGACCTGGTGATGGGACCGGATGCTTACCGTTCTTTACCAGAACAGTTAGGCAGAATTCAAAGAGGAGCCAGATCTCTTCCTTCTCGATCTTCAAAGAAGAGGGGCCCGCAACTTGCCGTCTTAGATTTGAACATAGGGGAAAATTATGAAGGACTAACACAACGAAGGACGTCATCGGTAAGTGCTTGGGTTCCTATTCAAAGAGGATGTAACCACCGTTGTACTTTCTGCATAGTCCCTTATGTTCGGGGTCCAGAAAAGAATAGGAAATCTAGTGAAGTTTTACAGGAAATTCAGGAGATAGTAGGATCTGGTCGTACAGAGGTGACTCTATTGGGACAGACGGTCAACTCATATCAATCTGAGGGCATTTCGTTTCACGAACTTTTAAGATCTGTGGCCCGGATCCCTGGGATGCGTAGAGTGCGTTTCACATCTCCTCACCCTAATGATGTCACTCCAGAATTATTGGAAGTAATGGCAGAAGAACCTAATATATGTGAGCAGCTGCATCTTCCGGTTCAATCGGGTAATGACAAGGTGCTTCGAAAGATGCTTCGTCGTTATACTGTTGAGACCTTCCTGGACAAAGTCCAGTTAGCGAGAGACTTAATACCCGACTTGTCGCTTTCTACTGATATAATTGTAGCATTTCCAGGTGAAACAGAAATCCAGTTCGAAGACACCTTGGAGCTACTGAGACAGGTCAGATTTGACGATGCTTACACTTACAAGTATTCTCTTCGCGACGGCACACCGGCTACTCGCTTACCACAGGAAGATTTTTTATCCGAAGACGAAGCACAAAATCGCTTAGCTAAACTTATCGAAGTACAAAGGAGTATCCAATCTGAGATTAACGAGGCCGAAGTAGGAAGAACAGAAGAGGTTTTAGTTGAAAAAGAGGGTCGAAAAAAAGGTCAAGTTTTGGGCCGGACTAGAAGGAATAAGGTGGTGGCGTTCACCGCACCATCTGATACCATTGGAGGTTACCAACAAGTATTCTTGACGAGTACCACAGGAGCTACCTTTGTGGGGGAGATGGTGAATTGAATCGATTGTTGATGGTATGATAAAATTCTTGGGCCCTCTTGGTGCTTTTATAGTACTAATTATTTTGGGTTTGTTTGTAGTTCTAAACAACTTCCAAAAAGTTAGAGTAAACCTTGGATTCGTGACATTTGAAAGGGTCCCGATCACAGTTTTAACTATTGTTGGACTGATACTTGGAATGCTTTTGATGTTGTTAGTCGGAATCGACAGTGATCTAAAAGTTCGGGCGATTCTACATGACCGATTGAGAGCAGAAACTGAAGAGGAAGATGTGTTGTTGGACAAAAAGAAACCAGGAATTGTGGACACTATTACTGAAGAAACGGTAACTGAAGCTGACTAGAGGTATAAAAAGAAATTTACTTTGATGAAGGTCCGAAATGTATCATACTGACGGAAAGGAAAATACTTGTACTTTGCAGGGGTATCTGATTGGGGCTGGACCTTCTGAGCAAATACTTGATAGAAGTGTTAGAAAGATTATAAATGGTATCGCTTTTGCATCTAAGATTATTTCGAGAGAAGTGGGTCGAATAAGTCTATCCGATTTATTGGGTGAGGCGGGGGGTACTAATGTCCAGGGTGAGACTGTGCAAAAATTGGACATTTACTCTGAAAAAATTATTTGTGATGCGATAGAGAAAACTAGTAGTGTGTGCTGTATGGTTTCGGAAGAATCGGAAGACATCTTGAGCTTCAAGGATGTGGCGAAGAAAGGGGACTACGTTCTTCTTTTCGATCCTCTGGACGGATCTTCTAATATCGATGTAAATATTTCTACAGGAACTATCTTTTCAATACAGAAAAGAGTCACCCCACAGGGTACGGGAACTATTGAGGATTGTTTACAGCCTGGATCTTCGCAGGTCGCGGCTGGTTATGTGCTGTATGGAGCCTCAACGATGCTGATTCTAACACTTGGTCGGGGAGTAGTCGGTTTCACTTTAGATACTTCGATAGGTGAGTTTATACTGAGTCATCCCAGAATCACTCTGGGAGAATATCCCGGCAGAGCGTATTCAGTAAATGAAGGCAACTACCCTCATTGGTCTGAGAGTCAAAAGTGTTTCATTCGAACCCTGAAAGGGTTGGAAGGTGGCGAAGTTTATTGTGGAACCTCACGATATGTAGGGTCCCTGGTGGCAGACTTTCACAGAACACTTTTTAAGGGTGGGATTTTCGCATATCCAGCGGATAGTAAGAATCCAAATGGAAAACTACGACTTTTGTATGAAGCGTCACCAGTTGCTATGATCTGTGAGCAAGCTGGTGGTAAGGCTTCTACAGGAGAAGGTTCGATATTGGATGTAGTCCCTACAGATTTACATTGCAGGACTCCCGTTTATGTAGGTTCCAGTTCATTGGTCGACTTGGCAGACAGTTTCTTAAGTTCTTAGTATTTCAAGGGAAATTGATAACAGGGAGGGCTAGGTAATATCAATTTGTTGGTTCACTAACTGAATTTTTCATTTTATTTTCATATATCCTATATATTCTATTCAAAGGGTTGTAAATTGGTTGTC
>DUCW01000061.1:0-329 GCA_012959595.1 Gemmatimonadota bacterium | reverse complement strand
TGAAGCTTCTAGGTCGTCAAGATAATTGTCAGCCAAAGGCGTGATGTATTTCCCGGTAAAGATTGACGTTTCGAACTCTCTGATTTGAGGATTCCCTGCTTGTACTGTTTCTATTAGATCCTCTAAGGTTTGGTATATGAGCCAATCTGCTCCTATCTCTTCAGCCACCTCCTCATCCGTTCGATTTGATGCAATCAGCTCACTGGTAGCAGGCATATCAATGCCATATAGATTTTGATATTTAATTGGAGGAGCAGCTGAGGCGAAATAGACTTTTTTTGAACCGGCTTCTTTCGCCATTTCGATAATTTTCTTGCTAGTTGTTCCTC
>DUCW01000060.1 GCA_012959595.1 Gemmatimonadota bacterium | reverse complement strand
ACATGTCCAGGAGCGTAACATAATTATATGCGTACCAACCAACATGATTTGATCTGTATCAGCAATTACTTATACTACTTCAAACAAGCAACCTTCAGGAAATATATTGGCCGGTATGATTTCTTTTTTCGGTCCGTCTATGAAAGACTTAATTGATCGGTATTTCAACTGGTTGGTTTGGCTATTGATGGTTCTGTTGATAGCTGGATTCTGGACCATAACTAGGTTTCCTTGATAGATTGACAATGGAATAGGTTCTGGCATATGCTATTCCTATGAAAGAAAATCAGATTACTCAGAACTTCATGTGCTTAGCCCTTGTTTTTGCAACCGTCAGTGCTTCTGTGGTACCCTCTTTGTTGGAAAGCGTTGACTACAGCACCGTTTCTGTTCTAGAAGTAGAACATGATCCAAATCTCTGTGGGTCTGGGCACGACCATTCTATCTGCCTACAGTATTCCACTGGAAAGGCTCTGGTGTCAGAAGCAGTATATCGCCTCAGTTATTCTGGTTTTGAGAATATAGACCTAGATTTAGTAACATCTCGGCCGACCTTCTCTCTCTCTCTTATAGGCCATAACGATCGTGCGCCTCCTATCGCTTAATTACAAAATTTCATCGTAGAATCTCCGATCTGTGATTCGATCAGATTGAATTCTCATTAGTCATTAATCTGAAGATTATTCTTAAACGTCAAATGAATAGTAGGCTATGATTAAATATTATATTGGAATGGTCTTGGCTGGTCAGCTCGCATTGGGCCCGATCGTCGCTCAGGCACAGACAGGCACTATAACAGGGATCGTACGCGTTTCTGGAACCGTTGTTATAGATGCTGAGGTAAGATTGCGCGAACTGGGATTGCGGACCAAGGTGGATGGTACGGGACGATTCCTGTTGGAGGGAGTGAGTCAAGGAGAGTACATACTTGAGGGCGAAAGCCCTCGTTGGGGTAGGGGTGCACAAAGTGTTACGGTTAGATCTGAAGAGACAACTGAGTTGGTTCTCGAATTAGAGGCTGTTTTCCATTTGGGTGAATTGTTAGTGACCACAGCGCCTGGTGCGGTGAGACAAGACAGAGCTTATCAGGCGACTACAGTTGTGACTTCTAGAGACTTGCTGAAACTGGGAGCTATGTCGCTGGGTGAAACTCTTTCCAAGCAACCGGGTCTGTCATCCACTTACTTTGGTCCTGGATCTAGCCGTCCCATCATAAGAGGGTTGAGTGGTGATAGGGTAAGGATATTACAAAATGGCTTGAGTTTAGGGGATGCGTCAGGGACTAGTCCAGATCATGCAGTGTCGGTCGAATCGAGAATGGCAGACCAGATAGAAGTGATCAGAGGACCAGCCACACTACTATACGGAAGTTCAGCAGTCGGAGGAGTGGTGAATGTTATGGACGCCTCAATAGCACGAGATCTTCCTCCTGAGAAAATGAGTGGGTTTTTTGAAGGCCTCAATGGAACAGTGGCGAATGAGCGAACTGGTAGTTTAGGATTAACCTCCAAAATAGGGAATATAGTCTTTTCTGGTTCGGGTGTATTGAGAAGATCAGGAGACTTTAATATTCCGGGATTTGCTACTCGAGATATCAAACTTAGAGATGAGCACGAAGTTCCTGGTATATTAGCGAATTCTTCAGTCAAAGGAAGCAGTGGAAACTTAGGGATTAGCTTAGTAGGGTTGAGAGGATATGCTGGAATGAGTGTATCAGATCAGTGGTCGAACTATGGCGTGCCTGGGCACGGTCATCATGTGGAAAACCATGCAGAAGATGATCACGGAGAATCCGAAGGAGTGAGGATAGATCTGGATAGATCCCGAATCGGCTTCGAAGGGGGATTGAGATTCCAAGATAGCAAGTTGCAAAATTTAACGCTAAGTGTGGCAAGAAATGATTACCTACACGAAGAATTGATAAAAGAAGTCGCAGCTACGACCTTTTTAAACAAATCCTCGGAGGGACGTCTTGAAAGTGAATATTTCTTGGGAGGAAAGGTCAGGGGATCCTTGGGGGCAAGCTTCTCATCTAGGGATTTTACAGTAACGGGCGAGGAAATGTTTGTGCCAGCGACAGATACAAGATCCAGAGCTTTGTTCGGCTATGAAAACATTAGTTTGACTGAAGATTTAGGACTACAGGTTGGCTCACGTATAGAGCAGCAGAATGTCGAGACCAGACTTGCTGCGTCTAATGCTAAAACCTTCCAAACTTTTTCTAGTTCATTAAGTTTCAATTGGTTGGCTTTACAAAATATTTCTTTTTCGGTTTCGGGATCTCGATCCTCTAAGATTCCCACGGCTGAAGAGCTATTTTCAAATGGCCCTCATTTTGCTACTGGATCTTTTGAACTGGGTGATCCCAATCTCAGAATTGAAAAATCAACTAGTGTTGATCTGACTATAAATGTTAATTCCAAGCGTTTCCATGCAAGCACTTCACTATATGACACAGATTTTTCGGATTATATCTATTTAGCATATGATACTTATGATCGTGATCATGATTTACCTAGATATCAATATTCCCAAGCCAATGCACACTTTCATGGATTTGAGATGGAAGCGGAATTTGATGTTTATCAGGGAGATATGGTCTTGGGCACCCCCAATCTGTCATTGGGTATCATGACTGACGCGGTGATCGGCAAGCTTCTTGATCATGATATTGAAGATGTTTTATATGTTCCGAGATTACCCCCCTATCGAATCGGAGGAAGCATATCTTATAGCCGTGGTCTATTTTCAAGTGATCTGGCACTGCGGTACTCCGGAAGGCAAGGTAAGGTTTCTCCAATGGAAGAAATAACAGACGCCTTTACGATGGTGGATGCTTCTGTAACATACAGATTATTTTCAGGTGCAATTTTCCATGACATCAGTCTTATGGTCAATAATGTGACTGACTCTGAAGCAAGGCTGCACACTTCTTTTCAGAAAGATTTGGTTCCTCTTCCTGGTAGAGAGGTGAAACTTGTTTATCGAATGAATTTCTGAGGCAAGGTACTACGGAAGGGCTTCTTGGTTGACAGTAAGAATAGTTTAAGATGCCGGGATAGACCATCCATAGTGGACATCAAGAAAAGTTCGTAAAACCTGTATCAGGACATTCGCGTACAACAGACGGTTGCTGGGCATATCTCTGAGGCCAGTGAAGTGGTGTTCAAATTGGATCCCATCTATTAGGCCGCCATCTCTTGACCCATGACGTCTCGTGCTATAGCCGCCACTGAAGAATTTTTCATCTCCTACAGGAGCTGGATCTGGGTCGCTGGGTACGGCCCGAATCCCTAGCTGTTCCAGGAGTCCTCCGATGCTTTGTGGACCTCTAATTAAGTCTGTAAAATCTATGCCGGATACGCTTGCCAATCTCTTTACACTACTCTTATTGATCATGTATGTTAGATCTAGGTTGATTGTTTGTAAGTCGGTCTTCGACAGCAGGTAGCCTAGTTCAATGCGAGGTACACTGTGTCCATGTCCGTGCATATCCATGTACAGTCCAAATCCAAATTCTTTACTTATAGTATCTTTAGCTACATCAATAAATCCATGATATTCAGACCAAGTATTTTTAGCAAAAAGGTTACCTTGGGCCGCTTCAGTAACATCTCTGTTAGCGTCTAATTTAGGCCTTGCCAGTTTCAGAATAATTATATGTGGAGCTCTGCCGGTAGCTTGAAGAAAAGCATTTCTTACAGTTCTGGTCAGTGGGTCTGTGTTAGTGTCACTCCCAGTAGATGAACAGGACCCGATCGACCCATAAGTTCTATCTACGATCTCATCTGGGCATATATTGCCACCGTGTGGGGCACTCAGTATCAGAGGAAGATCACCCGGGATATATTCCACATATCCATTACGTCCCTGATAGATTTCTCCGGAAGTGTATGTGTCCAATGGAGGGGCGTCCCACACTTCCACCACGGCAGTGGCCTCTTGGTTCCCAGCTTTCGCAATTACGGTTGTGGTTCCTGCTTTGAGGCTAGTGGCCACTCCGTTCCCATCAATAGTTACGATCGTTGGATTAAGGACAGTCCACTCTATTCCGACAGTCAGTGGCTGATTTGATGAGTCAACAGGTGTGGCGGAGAAGCTGATTGTATTCCCGATTCCAACAATCAGATTGGTCAATGGGCTGATGCGGACATCGTAGACAGAAGAGGAAGGTGAAGTTCCGAGATCTGGATCTTTCCCACAGCTACTAAGCATTAAAACTGTTAGAATCCAACAGAGATTAATTTTGTGACTTGTCATAGTCTCACTCATTTATGGCTTAAGGGTTGCTTTGAGCAAACCCAGTATGTGATTATTTATCAGCAGGTTTGTCTCCGTAGCTCAGGTGGATAGAGCGACTGCCTCCTAAGCAGTAGGTCACAGGTTCGAGTCCTGTCGGGGACATTAGAGTAAAGCTATGTACTGTAGGGGTTCAGACATACTTCCTTATTCCAACCTGTTTTACCCAGTTGATAATGTGTCCAAAATGTGGCCACTATAGGCCTCAATATGGGGTAAAAACCTAATTTCAATAGATTTGGAAAATATCCCCCCTCACTGGCGGAGCAAGGGGGCAGGGTTAAAAAATAAGTGGGCATTCACCAGTGTAGCTGGAAGCCACCCCCAGTGAGGTACACCCCCCTTGTATGAGTGCCACGCCATCAGAATATATAGACAGTATTTTGCTCATTAGATGAGGAGAAGCATATGCCCAGAAAAATGCTGCAAAACTTTCGGTCACTAAAGAGGAGGTAAAGATGCGTGATCTGCGAAGTGTCATCTTCGGATTTGGTTGTGTTCTTGGTGGTGCGTTCCTAGTGGACTACTTCGGTGCCGAAGCAGGTGCCCAACAACAGACAGTTACGGAAGCCCAATCGTGGGAGCTTACCGTGGGGAGGTACAGCACCAACAAC
>DUCW01000059.1:4616-4932 GCA_012959595.1 Gemmatimonadota bacterium | reverse complement strand
CGTCGTTCGCTACAATTCGGAGGGTGAATTTCTATCCGAGTTCGGTTCGGTCGGAAGCGGACCAGGGCAGTTCGATTTAGTCCATGGAGTTGCGGTGGATAAAGAGAATCGGATTTATGTATCGGACCGGAGGAATCACAGGATCCAGATCTTTACCGAGGATGGAACACTCCTCGATGAGTGGCCGAATATCTGGGATCCCGTTGCCATTATGATTGACGTGAACGACTTCGTTTGGATTCTGGATGCGACGTTGAACCGTATTCTCAAGTACAATATGAATGGTCAATTACTGGATTATTTCGGGACCTATGGC
>DUCW01000059.1:3719-4597 GCA_012959595.1 Gemmatimonadota bacterium | reverse complement strand
GGATTTACCTGTTCAGACGATGTGGCAGTTGCAGAGGCAGGGCTTGATACGGACCATATGGGAGCTTGCGGTGGCTTCTCGCTTCCACATCAGATGAGTGTTGACTCAGAAGGAAATCTCTACGTGGCGCAGTTTGGTGGGCCTTGGATTGATAAATACATTCCTAAACTGGGTGCTGATCCCTCCAGGTTGATCGGCCAGCCACTGGGGCCTTGATGCCTCAGTGATTTAAAGGATGAGTACAGACCTGTTATTCGTCCTCATAGTCATGGGTGCTGGGTTTTATATCAGAGAGATGACTGTAAGGGGGAAGAATGCTCTCGAGCGATTGGCCGAGAGTGTGGGAATGACTCTTTTGCCTCCCTTAGAGGAAAAGAGGAAGCAAGATTGGCTTATTTTTAGGGGGCGTTGGAATCCCTTTCGCTTGTTTAATCGAAATGATCCTCATCGATATATGGCAGAGAGTATGTCGAAGCTTCGGTTGTTTTCCCGGAACAAAGAGGGGAGAAAATTTAATTACCCTATGAACACCTTCAGGTATCAGTTGTCTGAGAAATTTGCAGTAAGGAGTGGAGTCGAAGTCAGGATCTTTGAATACCAGGTTATAGATTTCCCCTGGCTCATTCCGTTCTATATGAGGATGTCCGCCCAGACGGTGATGCATTTTCGGGATGCTCGCCTGGATTTCCCAGAGTTTGCTGTGCGCCCCGAACGTTTTCGACATAAGTTGGGTAGCAAACTACACTTATTAAAGGATATAGACTTCGAGTCAGATGGCACGGCAGTTGAGTTCTCCAAACACTACCTGCTGAATGGTTCGGATAACCGCGAGCAGCAAATTCGCAGGCTGTTTACGGGTGAAGTGTTATCCTGCTTCG
>DUCW01000059.1:0-3709 GCA_012959595.1 Gemmatimonadota bacterium | reverse complement strand
AATACAAAAACGATTCACCACATGCAATTGGTTATAATATAACTACTGAGCAAGACCCTGAATGTGCAAATAAAATCTGGGTAGATGGTGCTGGCGACCAGTTGATCTTCTATCGGGCTGACAAGGCACTTCAGCCTAGAGAAGAATATTTCCGTCCATTCGTTGAAGAGGGGCTTGAGGTGTTCGGTGTACTTTCAGCCAGTAGTGGTCAAGAGTCTTAGCAGTCTAACCTTTGAGATCGAACAAAACAGTCGAACCAGCTTTCTTCTAGGTGCCCGGTTTATATACCCTTTCAATGTGGCCCTCTAGGTCTTCTGGATAGTAATATACTGGTCTCAAGTTGCCGTCGGCGTAAAGTTGTGCTTGGTCGTCGAAGTGGGGAGAAGCGGGGTCTCCACTTTCTCCTCCTGCAGTGACTGCAACAGCACGCACTCTTTCTCCAAATTCGACTGCAGCTACAAAGCTATTCCCACTCGTTCCGTAACGCCGGACAGTTCCTGGATACCTTCTGGCACCGAACGAAGCGAGTGATCCCCATCTTCCAGTATGGAATCCGACGCCGATGCTCGGCTCGCTGTCACTGAACGGTTGTACAATGTCTCCGTTAATACGCTGGAAACGGTTGATTTCGCCCCAAGCGGTTTCCCAGGAGCCGAAGTCTTGTGCTAGCAAGCTTGAAGCAGCTTGTAGAGCGCCTAGGTGTTGGTCAATCGAAGCTCTGCCAGCGATATATTCATTACTGGTCATGCCCGTATCACGAGCCTGTCTAGCGATTTGTTCCGTCAGCTCTTCCGCCCAGTAAGTAGCCAGAGAAGTTGCGACGGATTCCAAACCCCAGCGGTAATCCCAAGCACGAAGTACATTTATCTGACCCGCTAGATCCGCTTTGAGTGGGTGCGATGTTGGAGCATTGTCCCAGGCCGCTATCAGTGCTGGAAGGACAGCTTCAAATCCTGGGATTTGGCTGGAAAATGCTGTTTCTACCAAACTTTCTAGAGTAAAATCATTTTTGTTTTCCAGAAGGCGGATGGCGTGGATTCCTCTTGCGTTTTCACCACTTCGCTGGAAATAAGGTGCGAAATCTGACTGTCTGGGGCTGTCTGGGCCTGCGGAGCTGTAGGGCCAGTTGTTCGTGTTTTGGATCCAGCCGACCGAGGGATTGAAGACGTTGGGAGTCTCCTCTATTGAATGAGGTTCACCCCAATCGTTCGCCGAGACGCTCCCGTCTACGGGTTCCAACCAATTCAAGTCAGGGTTCCTCTTAGGAACAAAATTTGAGTGCCAGTATGCAATGTTTCCATCAGCGTCCGCGTACACTGTGTTATTCGATGAATTGGTGTGCATTTCCATGTTTTCACGGTAGTCTTCCATGCTTTGTGCACGAGTGCGTCCGTAGGATTGCATCAAAGCAGACATCGGCTCATTCATGAGTGAGGTGGCTACCCATTTGGCCCCCTGGGCCCGTACGATCGGGCCGTGATGGGATCTGAAAATTGTAAAATCTCTTTCCGTTATCCCTTCACCTGACTTATACGCTATGGAGACCGTCTTCTTACTGATAGGTCGGTCTTCACCATCGACAGAGTAGTAAAACTCGCCGTCACGTTCTGACACGGTCTCCAAGAATTCATCGATGTTGTCTACGCCGCTGGAAGTATGCATCCAGCCAGCGTTTTCGTTGAAGCCCTGGTATACAAAAAACTGGCCCCACGTAGAGGCACCGTAGGCGTTGAGACCTTCGTCACTCGACATGTGCAACTCAGACCTAAAGAAGAACGAGGTATGTGGGTTGATCAAGAACAGTGCATTTCCGTCCACGGTATTTGAAGGAGCAATGGCAATGCCGTTCGATCCTCGCGGTTCTTCCCAATCGAAAAGAACCGGTTCGATTTGGTGAGAAGCCATGCTCATATTTCCAGATGGATCCTTGTCATAGAAGGCCTGGAGTTGTGTGAGATTAACCCGCTCGATATCACCGCCGATGCTACCTTCGCTGAATGTGAGGGCCATCCAGGGCTCGAATCGGGTCAGCACCCTGGGGGTCACCTCAGGGTGAGTATGCAGATAATAATTTAGACCGTCAGCCCAAGCGTCCATGAGACTCACAAGCCATTCTGGACTTTCTGCATAGATCGCTTGCATCTCTACTGGATCGATAAACAGCCTCATCCTGAGGTCACGCCATATTTCCTCCTCACCTTCGGCTTCAGCCAATCGGCCCTGTGAATTCAGAAAGTTCACTTCGATACGGTTGAAATCATCTTCAGCCTGGGCATAGATCATCCCGAAAACCGCGTGGGCATCAGTCGGCCCGTGTATATGTGCGATCCCCCAGTCATCTCGGGTTATGGTGATGTCTTCGGCCATGGTCTCCCAGTGGGCCAATTCCGAATTTGAAGACGTGCAGGCACTGACAGTGATGACGAGTATTATGGCAAGTTTCTTCATTGGATACCGATTGTGGTTGGAGATGACTTGGACGACGTGGAAATATTGTATCCTGAATTGGGCTATCAGACCAGGTAGAGGAGGATGGTGTTTTACAAAGGATGGTCTATACGCTTGTTTTTATAGGGCCTTAGCGGAGTGCTGTTGCGGGTGTTATTATTAGTCTAATAAGCATTCACAATGTCATTCCAGCCCAGGCAAATCTTGATGATATCAGATGGGTATAAATCCACTGTATGAACGGATCAGAATCTAATTCGTTTCGTGAGAAGTCCTTTGTCGTCATTTTCGGTGCCGATACTCCAGCAGGGAAATTATTCGATATCGTCCTAATCGTCCTAATCATTTTGAGTGTGACGGTAGTGATGTTGGAGTCTGTTGAGTCTGTCAGTGATGTCTTTGGCCGGCAACTAAGGGTCGCTGAATGGGTTTTTACAACACTTTTTACGATCGAGTATATCTTTAGGCTGTGGTGTGCGAAGGAGCCCAAAGGATACGCCTTCAGCACTTTCGGGTTGATAGACTTAATCGCTGTACTTCCAAGCTATTTTAGTTTAGTCCTGCCAGGTGCTCAGGTGACCGCTGTTGTTAGGATCTTAAGAGTGGTGCGAGTGTTTAGAATTTTGAAACTCGTACAGTATGTCGGAGGTACCAGACTACTGGTGTCAGCACTTAAAGCGAGCAGGTATAGAATCGCCGTTTTCCTAGTAGCAGTATCTACGTTAGTGACTATTTTGGGTTCATTCATGTACTTGATTGAAACTCCGGGAAACGGGTTCACTAGCATACCCATGAGCGTTTACTGGGCCATCGTGACTATTACGACGGTGGGTTATGGTGACATGGCACCTGCAACTCCTATTGGACAGGCTCTAGCATCTATCCTGATGCTCATGGGGTATGCTATAATTGCTGTCCCCATGGGACTATTTGCAGTGGAAATGGTCAAGGCAGACAGAGCTGATCCCAAATTCGGGTTGAGAAATACTACGACTTGCATGAAGTGTTTGGATCCAGCGTCTGATCCTGACGTCCATTACTGTAGCTACTGCACCTGACGAGTCGCGCGCGCAGCGGCCACGAATAGCGGACTCAGCCGCTTTATCCGTTCTCCGGACATCAATGGGCGATGGTGTGGGCTTCGCAGCAGCATGCAGTCGTCCTGGCCGAGGGGTTTCAGTCTCCCGGTGGACCACACGCGTCTCTGGAAATTGCAGCAGATTTGAACCCTGTGTGCGCACCCGGCTACCGCGCTGCGCGC
>DUCW01000058.1:1874-4951 GCA_012959595.1 Gemmatimonadota bacterium | reverse complement strand
AGGTTTACTGGGGTTGCTCGGAAGTTTTTCCTCGGAAGAAGGAAAGGTATGGGAATTCATAGAAGCCAAGAGGAGTGCGACTACAGATGAGCTAAATACTGTTTTCATGGAAAAAGAGGATCAGGCCGCCTTAAGGCACTTGACCGATCAGAGAGTGGTTTTTTACGAAACTTCAGGGAATCGGTATCGTTCATTTGGAAGTGTAATGGACGGCTTACTAAATTAGATTTTTGTATGATTACCGAGCAGAGGTATTCGTAAACCAAGGATACTAGACCCCAGGTTCGTAGAGGTATAGATTACCAGGGTCGGAGCCTTCAGATTTTGAATAAGGCGCTTTAATTGTGAGTACCTTTCGAACAGAGATCGATGCCGTTTTGGAATCAATTCGCCCTGCAATCCATGCCGATGGTGGTGATGTCGAATTTGTCAGCTTTGATGAAGGTCAAGGCCTAGTGAAGCTTCGGCTTCTAGGAGCCTGTGAAAGCTGTCCAATTTCTATGAGGACGTTGAAAGAAGGTATAGAAAAACGTATGATAGAACAGGTGGCAGCCGTGACGGAGGTTCAAGCGGTCTGATCTCGAAATCTTCTCCTTTCCAATTCGGAATCTTGGCATTTCAACCGCAGTATTTTTTCTTGAATAGCGTATACGTTTTGTCGTAATGGGGAAGCTAAAAAGCTTTTGGAGTCAAAATGACCACAGGGAATACTGAAAAAAAAGCACTGTCGGTTCTATCAACCGTAGTGCATCCAGTCACAGGTAGTGACATTGTAGCAAGTGGCCACGTGCAGAATTTGGAAATAAAAGAAGGTTCTGAAGTCCATCTCTCTTTTATCGTTCAGCCAAATGATCCTCCAGGTTTGGTTAAAGAAGCAAGGAGGGTTCTGGAAGGTCTGACTGAGCTTGAGAAAGTAAGAATTAAGGTTCAATTGCCTCAGTCTGGTGTTAATAGCGGGGGGGGTAGCCAAGTTCGTCCCCCGAACTCATCGGTTTCAGGAGGTGGTCCTGGTGCAGTTCCTCAAGTAACCCAAAAGCCGGAGATATTAGGGAAAGGGACTAAGGTTTTGGCTGTTAGTTCCGGCAAGGGTGGAGTTGGTAAGTCGATGATTGCGACGAACTTAGCTGCAACCTTAGCTTTACAGGGGAAATCGGTGGGTCTATTAGATGCAGACATTTACGGTCCCAATATTCCTTTGATGTTTGGAGTTAGGGGTCGGCCTGCAGTAACAGGAGACAAGGGTAAAGAACTGATTCAACCCATGGAAGCACATGGTGTCCGTCTGATGAGTTTAGGATTTCTTCTAGATGAGGAACAGCCAGCGATAATGAGAGGCCCATTGATATCGGGCATACTGAAGCAATTTCTGGAACAAGTGAACTGGGGCGACCTAGAATTTCTAATTGTTGATATGCCTCCAGGAACAGGTGATGCACAACTTTCATTGGTACAGAGCATAGATATCGATGGGGTAGTCATGGTCAGTACGCCGCAAGCAGTTGCCACGGGAGATGTGGCTAGGGGAATAAGGATGTTCGAGCGTGTAAACACTAGAGTGTTAGGTATTGTGGAAAATATGTCTAGCCTAGTTTGTCCACATTGCAGTGAAGAGGTAGATGTTTTTGGACAAGGTGGAGTGGACCGGTTAGGAAAAGAGATGGATTTGCAGGTATTGGGTCGAATTCCGCTGGAACCTTCAGTCAGAATTTCTGGAGATGAAGGGAATCCCACTGTTATCTCCAATCCGGATTCGCCAGCTGCAGTATCTTTACGTGACCTAACGGCTGTTGTTTTACGAGGTCTTAATATCGCTCCGGGGACATACTGATCAACTGGTCTTTAGATTTTGGAATAATTGGATGAATGACTTGGTGAACAGGAAAATTCCTGATGGGCCTGGCAAGGAAGTTCAGGTACAAAGGATATTTTCTGAGATTGCACCTAGATATGATCTACTGAATCATCTGTTGAGTTTGAACATAGATAAAATCTGGCGTAAAAAAGCTATCCGTGCTTTGGAGTGGGAGAGGAAAAATACAGGGCGTTATTTGGATTCTTGTGCCGGAACTTTTGATCTAGGATTGGAACTGGTGAGGCAGAATGCTTTCGCAGGCTTGGTCGTTTCCAGCGACTTTGCGCTACCGATGCTGAAGCGAGGTTTGCACAAAATTACCTCAGAAATTTTTCCAGTTTGCGGTGATGCTTTGTGCATGCCTTTTCCTCCAGGAACTTTTGATGGAGCTATGGTGGGATTTGGGATAAGAAATCTTGCGGACTTAGAGGCTGGTTTTGGAGATTTGGCGAGAGTGTTGAGACCGGGAGCGAGACTTGTCATCTTAGAATTTAGTGTTCCTCCCAATTGGATTCTTCGAAAACTTTACCATTTTTATTTTCATAATGTTTTGCCTATAGTCGGGCGGATTCTTTCGGGGCATGCTTGGGCGTACACTTATTTACCAGAATCCGTTAGGGATTTTCCTGATCCTCAAGAATTGGGCAAAAAGCTTCTGAAGGCGGGTTTCAAAGAAGTGACCTGGCGGTTTATTACTGGAGGTGTAGTGACGATCCATGTAGCTGTAAGGTAAGAGCACCCAGGTAAATTGAATGGAAAACTTTAGTTGGGCTCTATTTTGTATACGGTGCCTATTTTTTTCAGTTCCGATTCGAGCATGTCATGATTACCGACTACAACAGTTACCATGTCTTCCAATCCCGTGAGAGCTATATTTTCGCTGAAAATGTTGTGGATGTCCTGTGCGTTTATTTGCTGAATCCCTTTTAGGTAAATCGAAAGCCAGTTGAGAGGAAGATTTTGTGTGAGATAAAGCATTTGCCTTGAGACTATCTGAGCTGGGCTCTGGAAATTGAAAATAAAACCATTAGAGATCTCATCTATTGCATCTCGAACTTCCTTAGAGTTGGGCGGCTTTTCAGCCATCTCTTGCAAGACTTTAGAAATCAATTTTATAACCGTTGCAGTGGAACTGTTTTTTGTTTGTGTCATTGCTGCCAGCACTCCAGGGGGTTGTGTTGGAGCAGTCCAGATAGAAGATGCGGAGTAGGATAAGCCGGATTCT
>DUCW01000058.1:0-1746 GCA_012959595.1 Gemmatimonadota bacterium | reverse complement strand
CCTTGCTGTGTTTTCCCATGATTATTGTGGTCTGTGGCAATCCATTAGCCACCACATATATTCCTGGTCCAGCTGAAACAGGAATAGGTAAGATCTCCTTGAATGTGCTTTCACAGGGGGGTATAGATTCGGCGAGCTTATTAAGCTTCGGTAGAATGTTAGACCAGGTAGTATTGCCCGTCACTCCTAAAGTCAGGTTGTCCCGACAGAAGATTTTCCTGTGGATAGCCCTTAAGTTTTCGGGGTCCAGATCCTCGGGGTCCAGATCCTCGGGTCGTAATGTCCATCCTGTCGGATGATCTCCAAACATCAATTGATTGAAAGTCCTGATGGCGATGGTATTGGGGTCTCTTTCACTTCTTCTCAGGTAGTCTAATTCTTGATTGCGCCATACCTGGATCATCTCGGGTGAAAATCCCGGTTGAGTTAACAAAAGGCTCCAGATTTCGAGGGATTCGTCTAGGTAGTCAGTTAGGGTGTTTAATGAGCTAAAGGAAGATTTTCCATCACGTCCGAAAGATAAGTTGATGGCGTATTGTTCTAGTAGTGTGTCGATTGAATCGGGAGTTATCTGTTCAGACCCTCCTGTACGTAAGAGCATCGGCACGGCCGTTACAACACCCTGTTCTTCTCTGTTAAAATGAACAGTTCCACCGCGGAATCTTGCAAATAAGGATACAAGTGGAAGTGAAGAATCTTGGAGGAACAACACATTCACCTTTCCAGTTATCTTGTGAATTTCTGAACTGGGTTGGTTAAATAAAAGAGGTTCGAATTCAAGATCTTTGTACCTGATGCCGTCTCGCGACTGTCCCATTAGAGTGAGAGGGGTAAGGGCGGCCAAATGTAATGCAATGAACTTGGCTTTCCCTAGGCTAGTCGATAACCGATTGCAGGCCATCATCTCACACATGAGTTCGTGGGCACCAAGGTTGCTACCGTGCGATTGTTAGGGTTGAAAAACTTTTTGATCACCTGGCTTATCATCTCTGGTTCTACATTCTTGAGCTCTTGACTCAGTTCGAAGGTGTACCTCCAGTCTCCGAATAGAGATGCGGAATGAGCTAGCTGGAGTGCCAAGCCAAAATTACTAGCTAATCCTCGGATTTGACCAGCGGATATCTGGTTGCGGATTTTTTGAATCTCTTGTTCTGATGGTGGTTTTTGGGCAAGGATTCCTAGCTCATCATATACGGCTTGCTCTATGTCTTCTGCTTTCGCAGAAGATTGGATACTTACACCGATTGAAAAAAGTCTGGGAAATAAATCGCCTGGGCCTAATGAGGAGCTCACGTTGCTAGCGGTCTGATCCTGTACGACGAGTCTCTGAAACAATCGGCTACTTCGATTTCCGGTCAACAGTGCAGCTAGCACCATCAGGGCAGGGCTATCAGGGTGAGCAGTCGGTACTGTGTGCCATCCAATACGTAGCTGGGGTTCAGCTTGAAAAATTACTGAAACTCGTCTCTCTTTCTTTTGATCTGGCTCAGCGTGAGCGGCGGTCCCTTCGCTTCGGCCACGGGGCAGATGTCCGAAGTACTGATTAGCCCACTGTTGAACTAGCTCGGCCTCGATATTGCCCACCACAGCCACTACAGCGTTTTCTGGGCCATAGTATTTTTCGTAATGGGAGCGAATATCTCGTCTGGTCAGGTTGTTTATGTCTTGCATATGGCCAACCACTGGTTCTCGGTATGGGTGGACTTTAAACGCTGCCCTTAGATGAGCTTCGTATAGCAGGTTCCC
>DUCW01000057.1:4221-5045 GCA_012959595.1 Gemmatimonadota bacterium | reverse complement strand
TTCTGATTATGGGCTGTGGCTTCACGCGGACGGTGCATACGGCCTTGCCTACAGTTTGCTCCCGGAGAAAAAACATTTGTTTGCGGGAATAGAATTAGCTGATTCAATAGTGTGGGATCCGCACAAGCAATTCGGAATTCCTATTCCTTCTTCTTTGTTGTTCTTAAAAGATGGAAGCAACTTTAGCAGGGTGAACGTACACTCTCCTTATTTCAATAGGGAAGGGGATGAGATGCCAAACCCTGGGCTTAAATCACCACCCTCAACAAGACCATTTTCTGCCCTTCCACTTGTCACATCCATTAGAAATCAAGGATTAAATGGTGTACGAATGAGGTTGAGGAGCTCGATCTCTGCCATAAGTGAATTAGCTGGATTCTTGACAAACGACAATGAAATAGAAGTGTTGAATAAACCAGATACAGGAGTAATTTGTCTTAGGATAAAACCGGAAGGTGCTGAGGAAGATCAACTGTGTAACCTCCAAGAACTTGTGTACAGGAAGATCTGTTCGGAAGGTTCCAAGAGTATTTCCATTGCCACTATCAATGGGAAAAAAGTATTGCGTTTGGTTTCTGTGTCGCCTGAAGTCACTGTACGAGCGTTGCAATCTACAATAGCTTCCATTAGAGAAGTAGCGAAGATATTTATCAAGAATGATTCGTTTCGATGACTGTCCGAAGGACAGAGAATAATTTGTGAGGAGTGACTGCTATGTATAATTCGATCCCGTTTAAGGCTCTATCCTTGATACTGTTAGCCGTAATGGCATGTTCGACTGCTGAACCAGGAGGAGGCGAAGGGGAGAATCCTAGATTCGGAGT
>DUCW01000057.1:0-4192 GCA_012959595.1 Gemmatimonadota bacterium | reverse complement strand
CCCCCAGCTATAAATATTATGACGTATGAACCTTACGGGGAGAATGGTATGAGGATAACGGTAGAATCTACCAACTCTGAGGGTAGGGAATCGAAGTGGGGTTATGTAACTTTGTTCGATGGCGAATTCATGGATGTAGAGGGACAGGAAAATAGCAAAACAGCTGTTGAAATAGTTGATGATCGGACTAATAAGATTTCAAATATGCGGAATGGACAGGTGAACCAGATTATCATGAATGTCCTTTCAGAGGACGGGAATATCATTGACAATGAATATATCCGCACGGGGCCAGACGGTGAGCAACGTGTGAGTCGTGCTGTTTACAGACGCAAAAATTAGGGTCCAGTTTTTGAAAATTTGATTCCCAAAACACGGTCTGTATCGATCTTCATTTGGTTGGGTTCTGTAAAGCTTATGATTAGGCCGTCTCCGGTGAACCGATTGCTCCCTGAGTAGTTTAATATCGTCAGGCCGTTGGGTCGTTCTAGGGTCAAATGTTGGCCCTCTAAGTTGAGAAGGAAGGAGACCCCTAACTCTTTGCTCTGGTATTCACCTGTGTATTCTTTGAGTGAATTAGGATTCGGTTGTTTGGGTTTGATAGTGACTCGTGGGTCCTCCTGTGTCTGTTGCTCTAATGAGGATCCGTCTGATCGCAGGTTCATGTCCGTGATAGCCAGTTCAGTGAAATGGTCAGCAAGAACTATGTCTGCCACATCCGTCACACGTAGGTTCTGGGTCCCATCTGAACGATTACAGAGCAGAATAAAAGTGGTCTGCTGGTCAGGATAACGGGTGATGTTGGCCCTAAAGCCGCCCCAAGATCCAGTGTGCATGACTCTTTTCAGTCCACGGTATTGGTCAACGGTTAAACCTAGAGCATAGTCAATGGTGTCCCCACTGTTCAAAATTCCGCGAGAGTGTAACCTGTCTAGCAGTGAGGTTCCTCCTACTATTGGCTCATAGAAATTGTGATCCCATTTGGCTAAGTCTCGGATTGAGGTTAGTACTTGACCGTCTCCACCCATCTGGAAATTAAGGAGATGATCTATCTCCCATTTTTCAGACGAAATGCTATATCCAGTGGTTCGTTCTGGAACGATTTCTTGGTTATCGTCCCATATCAGTGTGTTGGTCATTCCTAGGGGGTCAAAGACTTTCTCTTCCAAAAAATTTCGTAGTGACTGACCTGTAACTCGTCTGACGATATGTGCTGCCAGGAGATATCCAGAATTGGAGTATAGAAAGCGATCGCCAGGTGGAAAATTCAGAGCATCCTGACGTGTTATTAAGTTAACAGCATCAAATTCGGTGAAAACGTTGTTGAAGTCTATGTCAGCAAGATTCATCAAAGAAAGATAGTCACGGATTCCCGATGTGTGGTTCAGCAAGTGTCTAATAGTAATTGGCTCTTCATAAACCTTAAGTTCAGGTATCCACTTACGGACATCATCATCTATCTGTAGTAATCCGTCTATTTCTAGGAGAGCTATGGCGGTGGCAGTGAATTGCTTCGAAACAGAGGCTATATCGAAAATCGAACTAGTGGAAATAGGTATGCTCCAGTCGAGATTGGCCAGTCCCATATTTTTCTCATAGCTGAGTTGGTTTTGTTCTATTATGCCGAGGCTACATCCCGGGTCGCTTTTTAGAACAAAGTCAAAAAGTGGATCTATTTGTTCATAAAGATCAGGCGAGTGGGCCATGGATTGAGCTTGTACCAAAGAAGTTGAGTTGATTAAGCAAGCAAGGCCAACCAGGATTGACTCAAAGAAAAAAATACCCTTAGATCTGGTCATTGTATGTTTCAGAAAAGTTGAAGGATTGCCTTGTCACATTCGGGACATGACTATTATGATCAGTCGTACGGTGCTCTTAAGCTGTCATCGTACGACGTACGGGCAAAGTGGTGATAGTTGTGGCTTTTTGCTAGTACTCCATGACAGTTGGCCTGAATAAACTAATACAGCGAAATAATATTCGTTTCATTATCTATGTAAGGAGTTAGAAATGTCATTTATTTTCAAACAAGTGATTGCTGGTCTGTTTGTGGCTTTATTTACGATGCAGTCAATGGCCGTGGAGGCTCAAAATGTCAATAATGAACAGATTGGAGCTCTGGAATTTAGGCACATAGGAGTTGTGGGCAATCGGATATCGTCAGTTTCAGGAGTTTCAAAGGATCCACTTGTTTACTATGCGGGAGCGGCTGCTGGTGGGCTCTGGAAAACTGAAGACGGTGGGAATTTTTGGAAACCAATCTTTGACGGACAAGACACGCACTCCATAGGTGGTTTGGCTGTTTCTACACTCGACAACCAAATAATTTGGGCCGGAACTGGAGAGCCTCATATACGGTCCAATGTTACAGTGGGTGATGGTGTGTATAAATCAACAGACGGTGGCGAAACTTGGAGTCATATGGGACTGAAAGAGACTGGAAGAATCAGTCGTATCGTTATTAATCCCAGAGATCCATCGATAGTATATGTGGCTGCATTAGGGCATGGTCATAATACACAACAAGAGAGAGGCATCTATAAGACTGAAGACGGTGGTCAGACTTGGGAACATGTACTGTTTGTTGATGAGAATACCGGTGCGTCAAGTCTGATTATGGATCCCAATAATCCTCGGATTCTTTTTGCAGGAATGTGGCAAATCCTCATCAATACCTGGGGCCGACAAAAATGCCTAAGTGTGGAGACATGAAGCATTTAGCTTGGGTATCTTAAGAAGTGATGATGGAGGAGATACGTGGACGAGACTGAGTGGCCATGGGTTACCAACTCTTCCTGTGGGTAAAATTGACATATGCATGTCAGCGGCAAATTCCCAGCGAATATATGGCCTTATCGAAACTGGAGATGGTGTTCCTTTGAATGGAACTATTACCGAAAGTGGAGAGCTTTGGCGATCTGATGATGGTGGTAAAGAATGGGATTTGGTTAATCACAATCGTGACCTTGGGGGAAGAACCGCATACTACAACAATTGTCGTGTTACACCCGATGATGCGGACGAGGTGTTCTTCCTGACTGGGGGAATTTCTCGCTCCTTGGATGGGGGACTGACTCATGTGAACCATTCAGGACGACAGAGGTCTGGTGGTGATTACCATGACCTCTGGTTTGATCCCGGGAATGGAGATCGAATGATTATCGGAAATGATCAGGGCGTTCACATTTCTTTGAATAGGGGTCAATCGTATAGGGCGATAGAACTTCCTGTCGGTCAGATGTACCATGTCACTGTTGACAATGCAGTGCCGTATAATGTAATGGGCAACCGACAGGATGGTCCGTCGTATAGGGGTCCGAGCAACAGTTTGTACGCCGGTGGCGGAATACCTCGAGGAGATTGGCATCAGGTAGGTGGAGGAGAGAGTGGTTTCGCTACCCCTGATCCTACTGATCCGGATATTGTATGGTCGAGTGCTTCAGGGGCGGGTGCAGTTGGTGGTATAGTTGTAAGGCACGATGAAAAAACCCGTCAATTCAGGAATGTAGAAGTTTGGCCAGAGGGTACCGTTGGATGGCATGCCGAAGACCTCAAGTACAGATTCCAATGGACTTTTCCGTTGCTAATCTCTCCCCATGACAACAACACCGTGTATGTGACCAGTCAATATGTTCACAGAACACAGAACGGTGGTCAGAGTTGGGATGTGATTAGTCCAGATCTGACAACGAATGACAAATCGCGGCAAGGTGTTAGTGGAGGGCTGACTCCAGATAACCTTGGAGTAGAATATTGTTGCGTGATTTATTCATTTGATGAATCCAGGGCTGAACAAGGAGTTTTTTATGCCGGCTCAAACGACGGAATGGTTCACGTCAGTAGGGACAACGGTGGGACATGGAACAATGTTACGGCGAATTTTCCAGATTGGCCTGAAGACGGTGTAGTTCGGGGCATACACGCATCCAAATGGGATGCAGCGAAGGCATATTTGGTTGTCGAAGCACACCAGGTTGGTAATTTCGATCCCTACGTCTATCGAACTGAAGATTATGGCGAAACTTGGATTAAGATTACGAACGGCATTTCAGATCACATATTGAGTTTCACCCGGGATATTGTGGAAGATCCTGTCAGACCGGGTCTCCTTTATCTAGGAACTGAAAATCGGTTATACATTTCTTTCAACGATGGTGATAATTGGATCGAGTGGACTAATAATTTACCAGCT
>DUCW01000056.1 GCA_012959595.1 Gemmatimonadota bacterium | reverse complement strand
AACTTGTCATAGGCATCATTTCCCCATTCTGCAAATTTCGCATCCAGATTTTCATCGATTGGTAAATTTACATCCCAACCAGCATATTTTGAGGTGACAACACCATCAAAATCTATTCCAACATAATCAAAGGCATTCTCAGCAGTAGGAATAGCAATCGCAACTCCAATAGATCCTGTGATTGTGGTTGGTTCTGAAAAAATATAGTCAGCAGGAGTTGCAATATAGACTCCACCCGATGCTGCGTAGTCACCCATAGATACGACTACTGGAATGCCTTTCCTTTTAGCTTCCATGAGTTCATCGGCAATCATTTCACTTGCAATGATTGATCCACCAGGACTATTAACTCTCAGAACGATTGCTTTAGTTTTGTCAGACTGATGAGCATCTTGAATTATGTCTACTAGTTCATCTGAACCTACTACTCCAGGTGAAATAGGGTCTTCTGAAATAGCTCCTTCGGCAGTTATCACAACAACATTTTCTTCTGCATCATTTTGGGGCTTATCTAAAGTACTCATGTAGGCATTGAGTGAAATACTATTAAATGAATTGCCGTCCTCATTTTCACCAAACTTTTCTATCATATGATTTCTAAATTCGGGAAATGATTTTGTTCCATCAATAAGGTTCAAATCAATCGCTGCTTTGATATTTGTAAATGCAGCCTCGGGGATATAAGAGAAATAATTATCTGCAAAGTATTGAATATCGCGTGGTTGAACATTCTCTCTGTAAGCCATTTTCTCCTTCATCGCTGTCCAAATAGGATCTAACATCTCAGTTTGCTGTAATCTGTCATTTTCAGACATTGAATCTCTAGTATTTCCTTCTACAGCAGATTTAAAGTCACCTTGAGCATAATTATGAATAGTCAGTTTTAGATTTTCTAATAATCTTTTGTTGTAATTTCTATATCCACCAAGACCAGAGATATTAAAAGCACCAGATTGATGCACCCATATCTCATCAGCAGCAGTTGATAACATAAAATCAGAGGTAAACATCCTATCTTGATGCACTATGATTTCTTTGCCGGTTCCAGTTAGAGAATGGATTGCATCGGTGACAGTCAGTAGGGTAGTGGGGCCAGCAAAGCCAGTATTACTAAAATCTAAGAGAACTGCTGAAATTTTTTCGTCCGCTTTTATATTTTCAATCAATTCCAATAAATCTCTAATTTGAATTTGGTTTGCATTTTCATTGAAAAGGCTTAGAAAGCCGTCAACTAAATTAAATACTTCTTGGTCAACAACTATGCCTTCTGGGTTGAAAATTAAAACCTTGCCCTTAGGATCATCTTTTGAGGTAGGAAAAATTCCTACGATTACTATCGTGATAAAGATTAATACTAATGCAGTCCCCAGATTGAGCAGGACCATTCTAGCTTTCCCAAGAAATTTACCCAACCAACTAAATATTGATTTTATAAAATCCATTTTTTCCCTTGTATGGTTTACTTACTTCCTGAGCTAATGAGCAAAACACTGTTTATAGGTAAGGGTGTTACTTGCATCTCTAATCCACGTATCTTAGCAACACTCACAGTCACAAGATGTGTAATTCTTAGCCTTTAAGGCTCCTAATGCCATTGTTGCTAATATGGTTACCCACAACCAACCGAATTCACTAGATAGAGCAGTGACGATTATTGCTGCTGCCCACATAATTGACTGTGAAATCATCATTTTTGACATATCATTTTCTCCTGATCTAATGTGTAAAATGCTGTATAGGTGCTACGAAGTCTAAGGTTTCTCATCCTGAAAGACCTCTTCTATCCCCAGTCTAAACAGGCGAGCAATTTGAAATGCTAGCTTCAAGCTAGGATCAAATTTTCCCGTCTCAAGCGCATTTACTGTTTGTCGAGAAACCCGCAACTGATTGGCCAGTTCCGCCTGAGTCCAATTGTTCTCTGCTCGAAGCACCTTGAGATGGTTCTTCATCTGTATTTACGCCTTAGGATTAACTGTGATGCGATGAAAATTAGTGAAATCATCACGATCACCAATCCGACTTCTGGCTGTTCAGACGTAAGCTGGATTTTTTCAAGTAATTCATAGCTAACGCTCAACACCAAAACTGCTCCCAGAGTTATCGCCGTTGATTCATAAAAGATCTTTTGTTCCAGTTCGTCGTGTAATTTTATGTGCTGAATAGTGTGGAATAACATCAGGGCACCAAAAGTCAGATTCGCTAGGAATGCAATCACGGTGGAGACCGTAGCATAGTCCCATATCAACCTGGGTCCAAAACTTGCTAAAAACGTTGATCCTACCCAAAGAACAGCCCAGAATAAGTTAGCCCGGTAGCTTTTGATTCGATCAGTGCAATAGTCAGTCTGATCTATATTCTTCTCGGTCATCTGATTTCCTCAACTGAATAAATTGTGAATTCAAATATCAAGGAAACTTGATATTTAGTCAAGTATACTTGACTTCATAAATGGTGCATATTAAAAATTCATCATCGGATGAGCAAAACACTGTTTAGATATTTTCAGATCTGCGGGTCTGAATAGGGAGGGGCTGGGGTGCGGGGGTATTCAAGTCGGCCCTCTGTGGTGATTTGTACTTCCTATGACAAGCTTGATGGCGTTGTCCTGATGGATACTGAAGAGTATGTGGTCGGACCCGCTCCTTCTCCACTCGCCGTCGCTCCAACGAGATCGCTCCCATGCACAAAAGAGTCCTACTCGTCACTGCTGTACTGGCACTGGGCATGACCGCTGTTCTTGCCCATGTTGAAGGTGCCCTCTTCGCCATCAATTTATAGTATGACTCTTAATATTCAGTACGCCCATGGTAGCAAGCACGAACCCAGCCACCACGCCAACGCCCATCAAGACTCTCTCCGCTGTTTCACCCTTTCGAGTCTCCAGCGTGACAATGTCTGCTAAGGGTACCGAACGAGCTACGAACCTTTCGCAAGCGTCCTCATTTCTAGGTTCATAGTATCCACTAAAGAAGACCCTGCACAAAAAGGAGGATTCGTCAACATGGCCCACTACTTCATCACCTTTGACGGATGGGTCCACTAGTTCCCATTGGGCCAGCAGTGTGGTCACCCTTACACGTTCAGGTCGATCTCCTTCTATCAACTGAGACACACTCATGGGGGTTGGAGTGACGGCTTGCCAAGTAGCACAGGCAGTCAGGTGTAGCTGTAGAAGGAGCAGTAGAACGGCACGGGGGCGGTGGCGAGTCATGCTACTGGAGACCCCAAAGCGTAAGCAGAGTTAGATCTGCAGTGATCACTAATTTCATAGCTCCTCCTTCAGAAGTATCTATTCAGTATGCGGCACTCATCGAGATGAGAAGTAGGATATTACATAATCCTTGGCGGCTTGTGTGCTTAACGGGTAGATCGCAGGAGCGATACCAATCGGAGCGGGAGAGGCGTTCTCTAGCTTTGTGAAAACAGTTTCAAGCAACTCCTTTTCGATCGCGCTCAGGTCTGCATCGGGGAAAGATTTCTCGAAGATACTTATCTCATTTGCAGCCCATGGAATGTTGCCACTGTTCCTAACGATGTTCGTGTATGCTGCGATTTGAGCGTCCACGTAATCAGCAGTCAGCGCAACATCACCTTGTGGGAAAATGGCAGCCCATATCTCATCGTAACCTTCAAAGGTCAGTTGTGCCTCCCATGTAGCGGGGACCCAGTAATAGTTGGTGTATATGTGCGCAACTAGTTTCCCGTGGAAATGTTTCTTGATTTCGTCCCTAATCTTGTTCTTGAGATCGGTCGCTAGCGTCAAGATTTCGGTGTCAGTCATAGCGTCTAAGAATCCTCCGTCTCCTAAGCCTCCATGTTTCTTGATGAACAACTCAAACTCTAAGGGCCAGGCTACATAGTACTCTACCTTCATCCGCTCAGCCGCCTTTGCCTCTTCGATCTTGTTCGGAAGAAATTGCGTATCGATCCATTGATGAAATGTTGATTCTGAAGAGAATTGATCCCAATCCCAGTCGGGTGGCCAAAAATTAATGAAAGTAGTCGGTCTCCCCAAAGATTTTTCCCTCAAATACATAGTCGTAATCGATCTGAGCTTTTCATCAAGAATGGTAGGTGGCAGGGGATAGGTAAGATCTCCTCCTCCGGGGAGGACAAAAGGGGGCACTACAGAAGTGAATGCCGGGGAAATATTAGGACCATAAGTGGACCAAAGGTAATCCCAGTTTTCTAGTGCTTCCCTAGTGTAGTTTCCATCAGCAGGCTGTATCTCATCACTCCCCGACAGTGCTCGCTTCTGATAGGAAGGATATGGGAGTCGGACAGCCGCATCTGTGAGAGGTTTCAGTTCGGTCCATGACGGAATGTGATTCATCAGATTGTCAGCTAAACTTTGAATACTGACGTCTTCTACGGTAACAGCTACGCTTCCAGTCAAAGAACCCAATGTGGCTGTTATGGTAGCTGTCCCTCCACTTACAGAGGTTACGAGACCCTTCGAGGAAACGGTTGCAACCGCATTAGCGGAACTGGACCAGCTAACGGAGTCACTAGCACCATAGTTGCCACCATGCTGGTCTTTGACGCTTGCTTGCAGCTGTGTTGTTTTACCAGCCCCGGACAAAGTCACAGTACTATGGGACATATCTATAGATGTGGCCTTGGCTTCTCCAGATGACGGCCCGGTAGGAGACCCATGATGGTCTTCATCACCGCCACAAGACAGTATTAGTAGGATAGTGAATGCTGAAACACACGCTCTCATTTTTGTCCTCTGTTGGCTTTACTTTCTGCACATTCCCACCCATCCCTCCTCCAGTTGTCCGTTCAGTATACGGCACTCATCGACTGAGCAGAATACCGTTTATAAATTTCGGGGTAGGATCACTGAAATAGAGGGGGTGCCTAAGTTATATTTGCTGGGCATTTGTAGTTAGTTTTACCCCCCTCCGGCATGGCATGAGGAGGCTGAACAACCATTTATAGTCCCCATCATCGCCGGGCGATTCCAGCCATTTTTTCCTGTCAGTCTTTAGGCTGGTACTGGCTCAACCAGTTGGATAAGAGAATCGTTGAAGCTGGGACACACCCATATACTCGTACCCCC
>DUCW01000055.1:25541-29821 GCA_012959595.1 Gemmatimonadota bacterium | reverse complement strand
GATATGGATGATATCAGGCATTAGTCATATTTGATGAGTCTAATGTAACCTCAGATTTGAGGTTTTGCAAAATTGTTCAAAAAGGCACCCAATTCAACGTGATTATCTATCACTATGGCGATCAATTGTTAGCCCCTAAAATGCTCCCCGCCACACTCTGTTCACACGGCTTTCAGGATCAGCAGGTTGGGAAGCTACGGCACCCTTCCAATTGAGCCTTGGGGGATTCTCGACTCTCAGGGGATACCGCCTAGGTTATACTCCCGGTGCTAAGCTGCTGATAGCCACCCTGGAAGACAGGGTTTATCTCGGATCTCCTGGGGAGGGCCTTATGGATATAGGACTGACTGGATTTGTAGACTTAGGATCAATGTGGTCAGGGGACGTCCCTTTCGGTACTGATTCGGGGCTACAAGCCTCGGCTGGACTAGGCCTAAGGATAGGACTACCTAGCGGTGCTAAAGATGTAATCAGAATAGATCTGGCCATACCTGTAAACGGACCCACAGCCTTTTCCAGTCCAACTTTTCGAATCACAGCATACGAAATGCTAGGATTTCTTCGAGGTTTCGAAGACGAGGAAATGAAAAGAAGCAGGCGTGTTGGTAACGGCCTCAAACTTATTCCCAATTCGTCTTCATTTTTCTAAATGAGTCCTATTCAACAGCCTTCTACTTTAGTCTACTGGGGAATCAGGTCACCCTGTTTACTTTCAATGACTTATAAAGATTTCTGTTACTACCAGAATAATTGCCTTTGACTCAATGACTAAATTCTTATAGTATTGAGGCCCGATTCCAACTAATCATGCTAAAGATTCGCTTCCAGATTAGATAGAGAACGGGCAAATATATAGACTTAGATTCGGTGTTACTTATAGACTTTTAAACCGAGGTATTTGCGGAATATGTTTTCAACTTCCAGAGGCCTAGATTCCTTCGATCAATACCTTCAAGATGTTGAAAAATACCCCCTAATACAAAATGCCGCAGAAGAGAGAGCTCTAGCCCACGCTGCCCGCACAGGAGACAAAGAAGCAGCTGAAAGACTCGTAACTGCTAATCTTCGGTTTGTAATTTCTTATGTAAAAAAATACCAAGGAAGAGGGCTTGGCCTAGCTGAACTCGTATGTATTGGTAACGAAGGACTACTTAAGGCAGTAAAAAAATTTGATCCAGACAAGGGGGTTAAATTCATATCCTATGCTGTCTGGTGGATTCGGCAAACTGTCCTGCAAGCTTTAGCAGAGCAAACTCGTTCTGTCCGCATCCCTCTCAACCAAAATTCGAACTTAGCCAGACTATCTCGAATCGATATTGCCCTCCGTCAACAGCTCGGACGATCACCCACGATCCAGGAACTGGCCAGAGAAATGGAAGAGCCCGTTGAAACCATTCGAGCCTTGCGCCGAGTGGCCGCAAGCGAGCTGAGTCTAGACGCTCCCGTTGATCGAAGTGATGGGAATAGTGCTAGCTTTGGTGAGCGGTTTTCTGCTACAACTGGGACTGACATCGAAGAAGATGTAGAATCTATGGCTCGGAGGAATTTTCTCGAAGGAATGTTCGATGCCTATCTGACTGAAAGAGAAAGAAAGATTCTATATCTATATTACGGATTGGACGACGGGGAAGAACGAACACTTGAAGAAATTGGAGCTCTTCTGGGTGTAACACGTGAACGGATCAGACAAATCCGGAACCGTGCCTTTGAAAAACTGCGGGACAGCCCCCACGGAGAATCTTTATCTGGATTCTGGGGTGGCAACCTGATCTAAGAAGCCTTGGCTTCTCTGGGAGGTCTCAACTATCAAAGGGCTGGCATCCTCTTATTTCTAGCCACCTTCTTTCCGCCTATACCTTCCAAGATCCTTTCACAGGATAATCTAATTTGGAACGATCCAAAAGCTCTGGAAATCATTCAGAGAGGCCGTGATCTCCGTAGCCAAATGACCATTGACTCATTATTCCAAAACTATCAGGCCGAAGCAAAAGGCCACGTCTATTTTTTCATCGATGGTGCTCTATCGGAAAATCGTATTTTAGTCAAAGCTGACCAGATAGCACTGGACATTTTTTGGCAAGCTCCAGCAAAAACAAAACAAATAATTGTTGGGCAACGTTCCGAGAAAATACTTCCAACCAACATTAAGTATCACTTAGATCATCTTACCATAGTACAAGACGATTTTGGAGATTCCTTCCTCCTCGGTGGCGGAGATGAAATAAAAGGATTGGCACACCCTCTCTCTCTTAATTCTAAGAGTATTTACGATTTTCAAATCTCGGATTCTATCTCTATCTCTCTTCCCAGTACAGACAACATCAAGATCTACCAACTAAACGTTAGACCGAAAGACAACGGTACCCCTGGAGTTCTAGGAAGCATCTACCTACAAGAAGCTACAGGAGCTATTGTGCGAATGAACCTAACGTTCACAAACTCCTCCTACATCGACGAAAGCCTGGATTATATTAGGATCATTACCGATAACTCTGTATGGAACGGAAAACATTGGCTACCCTACGATCAGAAAGTCGAAATTCGCAGAGAATCCACTCTTTTAGATCTTCCATTCGGAACTACTATTCAGACCCAATTTCACATTCGTAATTACGAATTTAACCAAGATCTATCCGATACCTTCTTTTCGGGTTTTCCATTGATTTCATTGCCTGGAGTGGAAAAAGACCAATACATCTTCGACACTGGTTTGCTAGACGGTCTTTCTGATGCGAATTACACGTCGTCTATCGATATGGATGAAATTCGAAAGCTGGCCTTGACACTTTCAAGCCCTCGATCATTAAACAACCTGAATAGATCACGGCTATTTATTCCCACCTTATCGTCCGTTTATCGCCGTAATAGGGCAGAAGGTTCTTTCTTCGGCGTCGGCGGCAGCTCTCTAAACGTACTGCCATCCTGGAGGGTGCAGTCCAATATAGGATATGCCACGAGTACAGGATCCCCATCTTTATTGAGTACTGTGACTAAAGGACAAATAGGAAACCATCTATCTTTCCAGCTTTTCTGGAACAATCTCAATGATGTAGGCACGATGTTACCTGGATCGAGTGGTGCCATGAATAGCTTGGCCACTGTTTTCGTCCAACAGGATTACTCGGACCCTTATTTTTCTTCTGGCTTTAGTGCCAGTAAGTCATGGAGGCTCGGATCCAGTAACTTACTGGGAATAACAGGTACCTGGGAAAGACACCGATCTGCACACAATGTCATGGTCGGTTATCCCCCTAAAAGTGGTCTCAATAGACCAATCATGCCCATAGATACCGGAAGCAACCAGTTTGTAGAAATCAGTTATGCAAACACTGGAGGTGGAGTCGGACTGCAAACTTCAGCCAGAGGCCGGGTTGGACAAATAAACAACGACTTCTATACCAACTTGTCTGCTGACATTCAAGCAGAAAAGCATTCACAAAAACTGCGGCTGGACTTCAAAGCATGGTTGAGAATGGGCGTTTCAATAGGCACAAATTCACCGCAATTCCAATACCTTCTCGGAGGACGTCATACATTAGCTGGCTACGGCTACCGATCTTTTGGTGGCCATAGATTTGGTCTACTGAGAACCGACATTAGCCGATCCCTATGGTTTCCCTGGATGACTCTGCGAATATTCGGCTCTACTGGAATTACAGGAAATAGTAATCCTCCAACACCAGATCTAAAGCCGCCCTCACCAACCAATGGGTTGAAAACATCTGTTGGTATGGGTCTTGGTCTTGGCTGGGATCTACTACACTTAGACCTTGGTCGAGGAGTTGATCAAGGAGGCGATTGGGAATTCATAGTCTCAGTAAATCATCAATTTTGGAAATGGCTTTAACCTGTCACCAAGAGAGCTTGGTGTCGTACCAGGATTTTCCAAAACCACCTTCTGCAATTAACGGGACGCTTAGATCGATGGCTCCTTCCATCCCTTTGACCACCAAGCCCTCCAAAACTTTTTCTTCTCCTACAGGAACTTCGAAAAGGAGTTCATCATGTACCTGAAGAAGCATTCTAGTGTCACTTTGAGCCGCACCCAATCTCTGAGCAATTCCAATCATAGCTTGTTTAATAAGGTCTGCAGCAGTTCCCTGAATCGGACTATTCTGAGCAATTCTCTCACCAAACTGTCGAATGTTCCAGCGCTTATCCGTCAACTCTGGGACATACCGGCGGCGACCCATCAGTGTTTCTACGAAACCTTTTTCCTGCGCTTTGTTGACCTGAGTCCGAAAAAAATCATTAACGTCACTAAAACGTTGGAAGTACTC